>CAZXJW010000008.1:14289-29519 GCA_964641005.1 uncultured Rhodocyclaceae bacterium | reverse complement strand
CACTCGGCATGCCAGTGTTCGACCGGGCCGAGGGACTCGGGGGACTGCTGCAGCGGATGGGCCAGGAAGAAGGGATAGGGACGGCCCGGCCGGTCCTCGCCACCCCCGGGCGCCAGCAGCGCGCGGTAATGCGCCGCCGAGGGCTGCCACTCGCCCATCATCCGCTCCGCGACCGCCTGGGCATCGAGCCCGGCAGCCTCGGCGATGGCGCGGGTCACGAGCGCCCGCGACACGCCCACCCGGAATCCGCCGGTGATGAGCTTGTTCCAGACGAAGCGGCCGGGGTTGTCCAGCTCCCGCCAGGCCGCGCCCAGCTGCTCTCGCAGTTGGGCTTCCGGTGCGCCGCGCAGCGGGAGAAGGCGCTGCTCGATCCACTCCGCCAGCGGCGCATCGCTGCCCGCGCCCGGATCGGGGAGCAGGTGGGCGATGGTTTCCGCGAGGTCGCCCACGGCCTGGTAGGACTCCTCGAACAGCCACTCCGGCACCCCGGCCAGGTCGCGGGCCAGTTCCCGCAGCACGCGCGTGGGGACCACCTGGCGCGGCTTGCCGCCGGCGAGGAAGTACAGCGCCCAGGCCGCGTCGCCGTCGTCGGCGTGCGAGAAGTAGGCGCGCAGCGCCGCCAGCTTGCCGCGGGTGGTGGTGGTGGCGTCGAGGGCCGTGTAGAGGGTGGCGAAGGCGCGCATCAGGATTCCGGAATCCCGCCGACGTCGCCGCCATCGTCCTGCTCGCCGCCGTACTCGCTTTCCATGGCCTGCGCGTCCCAGCCCTGCTCCTGCAGCCAGCGCACCATCACCGGCACGTAGCCGTGGGTGACGAACACCCGCGTGGCCTCGCTCTCGCGGATGGCCTGCACGAGCCCGGGCCAGTCGGCGTGATCCGAGAGCACGAAGCCGCGGTCCACGGCGCGGCGGCGGCGCGCGCCGCGCAGCTGCATCCAGCCCGAGGCGAAGGCGTCGGAGAACTCGCCGAAGCGCTTCAGCCACGGCGATGCCTGGGCCGATGGCGGCGCCACCACCAGCGCGCGGGACAGCGCGGCGCGGTCGGTCACGTCGGTGGCGAGCACCGTCGGCGGCAGCGCCACGCCGCTGTCGCGGTAGGCGCGGTTGAGCGCCTCCACGGCGCCGTGGCACACGATGGGTCCGATGGACGGATCCACGCCCGCGAGGATGCGCTGCGCCTTGCCGAAGGCGTAGGCGTAGACCACCGAGGCGCGGCCGGCCTCGGCGTTGGCGCGCCACCAGCGGTTCAGCTCGTCGAACAGCGCGGCGCCGCGGTTCCAGCGGTACACGGGCAGGCCGAAGGTGGACTCGGACACGAAGGCGTGGCAGCGCACCGGCTCGAAGGCGGCGCAGGTGGGGTCGGGCTCCACCTTGTAGTCGCCGGACACCACCCAGACCTCGCCGCGGTGCTCCACCCGCACCTGGGCGGAACCCAGCACGTGGCCGGCGGGGTGCAGCGAAACGCGCACGCCGTTGATCTCCACGGGCTCGCCGTAGTCCACGGCCTGCATTTCGATGTCTCCCAGGCGTGCCCGCAGCACCCGCTCGCCGGCTCGTGCGGCCAGGTAGCGGCCGTGGCCGCGCCGGGCGTGGTCGGCGTGGGCGTGGGTGATCACGGCCCGGCCCACGGGCCGCCAGGGGTCGA
Organism: uncultured Rhodocyclaceae bacterium; assembly: GCA_964641005.1. Taxonomy (GTDB): domain Bacteria; phylum Pseudomonadota; class Gammaproteobacteria; order Burkholderiales. The sequence goes on along the minus strand of CAZXJW010000008.1, from coordinate 27,875 downwards.
TGTGGAAGTCGCCCGGCGGGCAGTACAGGCCGCGCGGCGTGACCTGGACGAGGTCCCGGGATCGATCGCTCATGGGCGCGAAGACGGACTCTGACGGGGAGCAGAAATGCCTCGCGGCGCCAGGAGGCGCCGCGAGGGTTCGATGCGTGCGGGTGCGGCGGGTTCCAGCCGCGCGCCGATTAGTTCACGGCAGCAAGCAGCGCGTCGAAGGCTTCGTCGAAGAGCTTCACGCCTTCGCGCTGGAGTTGCTCGCCCACGGCTTCGTGGCCGATGCCCAGGCGCTCGAGCGCGTCGAAGGACGCCTGCGCCTCGGCCACGCCCTGGCCGAGCGTGGAGGCGGCCTTGCCGTGGTCGCGGAAGGCCGCGAGCGTCACGTCGGGCACGGTGTTGATGGTCTGCGGGCCCACGAGCGGCTCCACGTAGAGCAGGTCGTGGTAAGCCGGGTTCTTGGTGCTGGTGCTGGCCCACAGCAGGTACTGGGGCCGTCCGCCCGTGGCGCGGAAGCGCTCGGTGCCGAAGAACTTGCCGTAGGCCACGTAGGCCAGCTTGCCGATGGCCACGGCCGACTTGCCGCGCAGCGCCAGCGCCTCGGGCGTGCCGACCGCGTCCAGGCGCTTGTCCACGAGGCTGTCGATGCGGCTCATGAAGAAGCTGGCCACGGCCTTCACGCCGCCGGGCTTGCCGCCGGACGCCTTCAGCCGCTCCAGGCCCAACTGGTAGGCCTCGAAGATGCGGGTCATCTGGCCGAGGGAGAAGAGCAGCGTGACGTTCACGCTGATGCCCGCGGCGATGCACTCCTCGAAGGCCAGCGCCCCCTCGGCCGTGCCGGGGATCTTGATGAGCAAGTTGGGTCGGGCCACTTCCGCGTGCAGCCGGCGGGCGGCGGCCAGCGTGCCGGCGGCGTCGTAGGCCAGGCGCGGCGACACCTCGAGGCTCACGTAGCCGTCGTCACCCTTCGTGAGGTCGAAGACGGGGCGCAGCGTGTCGCAGGCGGCCTGGACGTCGGCAATGGCCAGGCGCTCGTAGCGGCGCTCGGGGTCGGTCTCGGAGGCGCGCAGCGCCGCCAGGTCGGCGGCATAGGCCTTGCCGTTGGCGATGGCGTTGCGAAAGATGCTCGGGTTGGTGGTGATGCCGGTGACCTCGCCGGCATCGGCCATGCGCTTCAGGTCGCCGGCGGCCAGCATGTCGCGCGAAAGGTTGTCCAGCCAGATGCTCTGGCCGATCTGGCGAAGCTGGACGAAGGGGCCGACGCGTTCCATGTCAGACGGCGTTCTCGTTGGTCTCGCCGGTGCGGATGCGGATCACCTGCTCCACCGACGTGACGAAGATCTTGCCGTCGCCGATCTTGCCGGTGCGGGCGGCCTTGATGATGGCCTCCACCGCCTCGTCGAGCAGGGTGTCCGTGACCACCACCTCGATCTTCACCTTGGGCAGGAAGTCCACCACGTACTCGGAACCGCGGTAGAGCTCGGTATGGCCCTTCTGGCGGCCGAAACCCTTGACCTCGGTGACGGTCAGGCCGGTGACGCCGATCTCGGACAGGGCCTCGCGGACCTCGTCGAGCTTGAAGGGCTTGATGACGGCTTCGATCTTCTTCATGGCGACCTCGTTGCTGCGGGTGGCGACGGGAGGCGCGAGTATAAACCCCGCCGCCCGGGCTCTCAGAGCCGCTCGCGGTAGCGGTTGGTGATGGGGAAGCGCCAGTCCTTGCCGAAGCCGCGCGGCGTGATGCGCACGCCCACCGGCGCCTGGCGGCGCTTGTACTCGCTCACGGTGAGCAGCCGCACCACCCGCTCCACGTCGGCGCGGGCGAAACCCAGCCGCATGATCTCCTGGGGGCTGCGGTCCTGCTCCACGTACAGCTCCATGATGGGGTCGAGGATCTCGTAGGGCGGCAGGCTGTCCTGGTCCTTCTGGTCGGGGCGCAGCTCGGCGGAGGGTGCGCGGGTGATGACCCGCTCCGGGATCACGGGCGACGGCCCCTGGTCATTGCGCCAGCGCGCCAGCCGGTACACGAGCATCTTGCTGATGTCCTTGAGCACCGCGAAGCCGCCGGCCATGTCGCCATAGAGGGTGGCATAGCCGGTGGCCATCTCGCTCTTGTTGCCGGTGGTGAGCACGATGGAACCGAACTTGTTGGACAGCGCCATGAGCAGCGTGCCGCGGATGCGCGACTGCAGGTTCTCCTCGGCGGTGTCCGGTGCACGGCCGGCGAACTCGCCGGAGAGCGTCTCCAGGTAGCGCTCGAACACCGGCCCGATGGGGAGCACCGTGTGGCGCACGCACAGGTTGTCGGCCAGTGCCTGGGCGTCCTCGAGGCTCATGGAGGCGGTGTACTCGGAGGGCATCATCACGGCACGCACCCGCTCGGCCCCCAGGGCATCGGCGGCGATGCACAGCGTCAGGGCGGAATCGATGCCGCCCGAGGAACCCACCAGCCCGCCGGGGAATCCGTTCTTGCCCAGGTAGTCGCGCACGCCCAGGCACAGGGCGCGGTAGACAGCCTCCTCCGTGGACAGCGGCGCGACACGCTCGCCGGGCAGCGGCGCGCCGCCATCGAGCTCCACCACCGCCAGCGCCTCCTCGAAGGCCGGCAGCTGGTGGGTGACCTCGCCGCGCGCGTCCACCACGAAGGACGCGCCGTCGAACACCAGTTCGTCCTGGCCGCCCACCAGGTTGCAGAACACCACCGGCATGCCCGTCTCGCGCGCCCTGGCGGAAACGACGTCGTAGCGCACCGCCTGCTTGTCCAGGTGGTAGGGCGAGGCGTTGAGCACCAGCAGCACCTGGGCGCCGGCGGCGCGCGCCTGTTCCGGGGCCAGGGCCTCCCAGCGCTGGTCCTCGGCCGGCTCGTCCTCCGTGCCGGGGCGGGCGGTCACGGGACCGAGGCTGCCCCAGATGTCCTCGCAGATGTTCACGCCCAGGCGCAGCCCGCCGGCCTCGAACACGCAGGGCCGGTGGCCGGGCTGGAAGTAGCGCTGCTCGTCGAACACCGTGTAGTTGGGCAGGTCGCGCTTGGCGTAGGTGGCCACCACCCGGCCATCGCGCAGCACCGAGGCGGCGTTCAGGAGCCCCGCGGCGGCCGACTGGGGATGCCCCACCACCACGGTGATGCCGTGCACGCGCGCGGCGAGCTCGGCCAGGGCGTTCTCGCAGGCGGTCACGAAGTCGGCGCGCAGCAGCAGGTCCTCGGGCGGATAGCCGCACAGCGACAGCTCGGGCGTGAGCAGCACCTCCGCGCCCTGGGACCGGGCGCGGCTGGCGAATTCGAGGATGCGGGAGGCGTTGCCGGCGAGGTCGCCGAGGGTGCAGTTGATCTGGGCGATGGCGATTCGCATGAGCGGGACTATAGCATTGGGGTCCCGGCGCTCTCGCCGTAGCATTGGCGTTCGATCCCGCTCGCCGCAACCCCTTTCGCCGGCGCCGCACCCCGGTGCGCCCGCCTCGGCCCTGCGCCAACCCTCGCCCGTCCCGCCACCCGTGTCCGACGACTCCACCGCCGTCACCGTCGAGATCGCCGACTCGCTGTCCGCCGTGGTGCCGGCCGAGTGGGACGCGCTGGCCGGCCCCAATCCGCTGCTCTCCCACGGGTTCCTGCACGCGCTGCACCAGAGCGGCTCGGCCACGCCCGACACGGGCTGGGCGCCGCAGTACCTGCTGCTGCGCCGGGAGGGCCGCCTCGCGGGCGCACTCCCGCTGTACCTGAAGTCCCATTCCTATGGCGAATACGTGTTCGACTGGGCCTGGGCCGACGCCTGGCGCCGCGCCGGACAGCGCTACTACCCGAAGCTGCTCTCGGCCATTCCCTTCACGCCGGTGACCGGTCCGCGCCTGATGGCCGCCCGGGAATCCGACCGGCGCCTTCTGGCCCGCGCCGCGATCCAGTTCGCCGGCGAGCTGGAGGTCTCAAGCCTGCACTGCCTGTTCCCTTCCGAGGCCGAGGCCACGCTGCTGGAGGACGAAGGCCTGATGCTGCGCCGGACGGTGCAATTCCACTGGCACAACGAGGGCTTCGCCGACTTCGACGCCTTCCTCGCGCGCATGAACCACGACAAGCGAAAGAAGGTGAAGCAGGAGCGCCGCAGGCTGCGCGAGGCCGGCGTGAACTTCACGCGCAAGGTCGGCCGCGACATCACGGAAGCCGACTGGCGCTTCTTCTTCCGATGCTACGAGACCCCCTACCGCCAGCACCACTCCACCCACTAACTCAGCCTGGATTTCTTCCTGCGCATCGCGGCCGCCATGCCGGAGACGCTGCTGATGGTGACGGGCGCGCGCGACGGCGAGCCGCTGTGCGCGGCCCTGGACGTGTTCACGCCCGAGGCGCTGTGGGGCCGCTACTGGGGCACCACGGGCTACGTGCCCGGCCTGCACTTCGAGGCCTGCTACTACCAGGCCATCGAGTTCTGCATCGAGCGCGGCATCCTGCGCTTCGAGGGCGGTGCCCAGGGCGAGCACAAGCTCGCCCGCGGCCTGATGCCCGTGCCCACGCTGTCGGCCCACTGGATCGCCGATCCGGAATTCCGTCGCGCGGTACGCCAGTTCCTGGCGCGGGAATCCGCCGGCGTGGGCGCCTACGTGGACGAACTGCGCGAGCACGCGCCCTTCCGCCGCGAGGACGGCGAGACGGACGGGGGAGGCGCGCTTGCGCTTTGATCCACCGCTGGTGCCGGGCACGCTGCTCCAGCGCTACAAGCGCTTCCTCGCCGACGTGCGCCTCGAGGACGGCAGCACCATCACGGCCCACTGCCCCAACACCGGGTCCATGCTCGGCTGCGCGGACCCCGGCAGCCGCGTGTGGCTGGTGCACGCGCCCTCGCCCACCCGCAAGTACGCCTATTCGTGGGAGATGACCGAGCTGCCCGGCGGCCGGTGCGTGGGCGTGAACACCCACCGCAGCAACGCGCTGGTGCGCGAGGCCCTCGACGCCGGTCTTCTGCCGGCGCTGCACGGTTACACCACCATTCGCCCCGAGGCCGCCTATGGCCAGGAAGGCTCGCGGGTGGACTTCCTGCTGTCGGCCGATGGCCTGCCCGACTGCTACCTCGAGGTGAAGAACGTCACCGCGGCCGTGCGGGATGGCGTGGCGTTGTTCCCGGACGCCGTGAGCATGCGCGGCACGAAGCACCTTCGGGAGATGATGCACGTGGTGAGCGCCGGCGCGCGCGCCGTGCTGCTGTTCTGCGTGCAGCGCGACGACGTGACCGAGGTGCGCCCGGCCGACGCCATCGACCCGCTCTACGGCCGCACGCTGCGCGAGGCGCTGGCGGCCGGCGTGGAAGCGTTCGCGCTTCGGGCGCGCCTGGATGCGCAGGGCATCGCGCTGCAGACGCGGATCCCCGTTCGCTGCCCCTGATCGGCGCCACGCCGCTTCAGGCCCGCGGCGCCCCCGCGGTCCCGCCCGGGCCGGGGGATCGCCGCCCTCGGGTCACCTCGGCGCCCTCGCCCTCCGTGGCCGCGGGAATTCGCACCAGCCGGTAGCGAGATCCGCGACGCCCCATCCACCACCCGGGGCGGGCCACCGGCCTTCCTAGATTCCGTCCCGCGGCATGTGCCGCCACGAATCCAGGGAGACCGTCATGAAGAACCTGCCTGCCGCCGCGCTCGCCGCGGCCACCCTCGCCACCGCCCTGCCCGCGGGCGCCGCCATCGGCCTGTCCGACCTCGCCCCCGGCAGCCTGCGCATCACCGAGGTCATGCCCGACCCCCTCAAGGTGAGCGACAGCCGCGGCGAGTGGTTCGAGGTGTTCAACGCCTCGGCCAGCACCATCGACCTGCGGGGGCTCACGGTGTCCAGCCCCGACGGCACCCGTACCGACGCCTTCACCGTGACGCGCAGCGCCGAAGTGGCACCGGGCGACTGGTTCGTGTTCGGGCGCAACGCCGACCCCGCCCTGAACGGCGGCATGGTGGTGGACTACGCCTGGGGCACGAAGCTGTCGCTGGGCAACTCCGACGATTCCCTGTCCATCGCCGCACCAGACGGTTCGCTGCTCTGGTCCTTCGCCTGGTATCGCAGCGAGGCCGGCCACAGCCTCGAGGCGCGCCGTGCCACGGGCACTTCGGTGCTGCCCTACCACCTGGTGTCGGCCTCCACCGCCGTGCCCTACGGGCTGGGCGACTTCGGCACGCCGGGTTCGGCCAACGAAGGCGCGCTGCGCTGGGTGGCGCCCGCGCAGCCGGTCCCGGAACCCGAGACCTGGGCGATGCTCGGAACGGGGCTGGGCCTGCTGGCGCTGTCGCGGCGGCGTCGCGGCGCTCGCTTCGGCGGCACCGGCGGGACACCGGCTGCCGCGGCGGCGCTCGGCTAGGACAGCGTGACGGACGCGCGGACCGCGCCCGCGCGTTCGTGGCGCGCCGAGAGCTCCACCACGTTGCCCTCGCGGCCGCGCACCACCCACTCGGCCCGGCCGCGGTCCGACGTGGTGTCGCCACCCCAGCCCGCCCAGCTCGAAGGCGTGGCGGGCTTGTGGGCGCGACCCTCGAGCTGGCCGCCGACGATGCGAGGCAATCCTGTCTCGAGCGCCGCCCCCTCGGGCAACGTGATCTCGTACACCACGCCGCGCACCCGCTTGCGTTCCAGCGCCAGGCGCGTGACGTAGCTCGGCAGCCAGCCGGTGTTGTGAACCACCAGCCGCACCCGCCACGTGTCCGGCCCCAGGCGCGTGGCGCGGGCCTCGAGCAGTTCCAGCTTCGGCGACACCAGCGCGTGCCACACCAGCCACGCCGGGAACCTGGCCACCTCGCGCTCCAGCAGGTGGGGCGGCGGATTGCTCCACGAGTAGAGCGTGTTCCAGCCGCCCAGCTCCACCGCGCCGAGCTGGGGATGCTCGAAGGCGTACCAGTCCACGAATCCCCGCCCCTGGAGAGCCGTGTCGTTCCACGCCAGCAGCTTCAGGTCGTCCTCCACAGGATGCTCGCGGTACCAGTCGATGAACTTGTAGTCGGTGATGCCGGCCTCGCGCTGCGGGCTCCAGATCTCCACGGTCCAGGCGAACACGCCGCCGTGCTCGAACATCCAGTCGTCGAAGGTTCCGGTGATGACTTCCTTCGGGTGGTAGCGGAAGTCGTGGAACACCGAGATGTTCGGGTAGCCGGTGAGCTCGGTGCCCTTGGCGCCGAGCTTCTGGTAGGTCCAGAGATCCTCGGGGGCGAGCGTGTCGTCGGCACGGTGGGAATAGGGACGCAGCAGCACCCCGGAGTAGGTGTGGAAGGCCACGCCGCCGGTGATGTTGGGGTGCGAGGTGATGAACTGCACCGCGGCGCGCACCTCGGGCTCGGAGGCCGGATAGGGCCCGGCGCCGTGCTGCTCGTGCTCCTGGCGCCAGTTGGCCGGGTAGTTGCGGTTCAGGTCGAGCTGCTCGCGGCGTTCCTGCAGCTCGAGGGTGATGCCATCCCAGTGCTCCAGCGTACCCTCGGGCAGCAGGCGGAAGTAGCGGCCGCCCGTCTCGGTGGGGTCGCGCCGCACCATCAGCCGCGGGTCGCGGTCGGAGATCTTCCAGGGGCCGTTGGCGTCCGGGATGCGCATGCTCAGCACGCGGCCGTCGCCGTCCACGTCCTCGCGTCGCAGCCCACCCACCGGCTCCTCGTCCAGCGGGTAGGGGCGCACCGAGGAGCGGATGAAGCGCGGCACGTCGGCCAGCGCCAGTTCCGCGCCGTCGGGATTCAGGCGCGGGGCAACGTAGAAGGCGCGCGTGTCCAGCACTCGGGTCACCTCGACGTCGCTGCCGTCGCGCTCGGCGAGATGCCGGAGGAAATGCAGGCAGGCCATGGCGCCTGCCACTTCGGTGGCGTGGATGTTGCCATCCACCCAGAAGGCCGGCTTGTCCGCCGCCGGGCCCGTGGAGGCCCGGGTGGCGGTGACCAGCCACACGTCACGGCCCTCGAAGCTGCGTCCGATGCTCTCGAGGGCGAACAGGTCCGGGCGCCGCGCCACGAGGGCACGCAGCGCCTCGGTCAGCTCGGCGTGGCGGAGATAGCGGTCGAGGGCCACGGACCGGGGGTCCGGGCGGGCGCCGGCGGGGGGCCGGCGCCGGGCTCAGCGGGCCCGGGGCTTGGTGGCGCCGGGCTTGGTGGCGCCCTTCTTCGGCTGGCGGCCCGGACGGGTCTTGCCGTAGCTGCCGTTGTTGATCTTGCCCTTGCGGGTGCGAAGGTCTCCTGCGCCCATGGCGTTTCCTTTCCTGGAGGGGTTCGAAGAGCGGCGCATTCTACTGGATGCGCCTGCGGGTACACTACGCGCCACTTCGCGCCCGAGCCCTTTCGCGCCTCAATCATGAGCTGGTTCAAGGTCCTGGTCGGCTTCCTCATCATCGGCGGCGTGCTGGTGGGGTGGTATCGCTTCATGCAGTCGGTGCGCGGGGGTGGAGGAGGCGGCGGGATGAAGATGGACGTGGGCCGCAGGAAGAAGGGCGCCGACGAGGGCGGCGACAACGAGCTGGAACGCATCATCGCCATGCACCGCGCCGGCGTGCCGGTGGAGGGCGTGAAGCCCGGCGGGCCGCCCAGGCTCACGGTGGTGGCGAGCAATCCGCCGCCGGCGCCCTCCCCGGCAGTGGCGGCGGCCGCACAGACCCCTCTACCGCCAGGCCCGGTCGCGCAGGCCCTCGCCCAGCCCGCCGCGGCCGCGCTGCTGCAGGCGCCCGCGCTGCTCTCCGGCGCCGGCAAGCTCGCCTTCCTGGCCTTCAAGGCCGCGCTGCCCGACCACCACGTGTTCGCGCGCATCGCGCTCGGGCAGCTCGTGCCGCAGGACGCGCCCGGCTCCGAACTGGCGCGCCACGTCCACGCCGTGGTCGTGTGCCGCAGCGACTTCACCGTGCGTGCAGTGGTGGACGTGTCCGACCCGTCCAGCGCCGCACGCCTGACCGAGGTGCACCGCACCCTCGAAGCCCATGCCCTCCACCACCTGCTGGTGGACCCCCGCAAGATGCCCAAGCCGAAGGAAATCCGTGCCCTGCTCCATCTCTGAACCGCGGCGGCGCGCGCTGCTGCGCGCTGCCGTGGCCCTGTCCCTCACCGCCATCGCCGGCGGCGCAGCCGCGCAGTCGAAGAAGGTGGAGTTCGCGGATGCGTTGCCCATCGCGCCGCCGGCGAAGATCGTGGTGATCGAGCGGCAGGTGGGCACGGGGGTCCCCGCGCAGACCGAGGCCTACGTGGTGATCGACTACGAAGGCTTCGTGTTCGACCCGCTGGTTCCGGGCGGCAAGGGCATGAAGTTCGACAGCACCCTCGATCGCGGCTATCCGCTGTCGGTGCTGCTCGTCGTCGCGCGGATGATCGAGGGGCTGGACAAGGGCATCGACGGCATGCGGGTCGGCGGCAGCCGCACGCTGGTGATCCCGCCGAAATTCGGCTACGGCAGCCGGACGGCCTTCGGCGAGGTGCCGCCGAACTCCACGCTGTTGTTCGAGGTGAAGCTGCTGGACGTGGTGCCGGAGCGGTAGGAAACCGGATCGCGCCCGCCGTTCACCTCACCGCAACGCCCGCGCCACCCTGAACCCGCAGAACATGTCGCGCCGCTCGGGCGTGTAGAAGTTGCGGTATCGCGTGCCCGCCAGCCGCGGCCGCGTCGCGAAACTGCCGCCGCGCAGCACGCGGTGATCCCCGAACCAGGGTTGCGAGTACTCCCGGTACGGCCCCGGCCGGAACCCGGGATACCCCTCGAAGGGCGTGGCGGTCCACTCCCATACGTTGCCAAGCATCTGGCGCAACCCGTCGGCGCTGTCGGTGCGCGGCAGCGCCGCCGAAGCCACCGGCCCGCCGAAGGCGCCACCGAGATTCACCTCCCCCGGCGCCAGCGGCGCGAATCCCCATGGATACCGATCCTCGCCCGGGCCGCGGCCGTGACGCGCGGCGAACTCCCACTGCGCCTCCGTTGGCAGCTGGCCTCCGGCGAACCGGCAATAGGCCTCGGCCTCGAAGGCGTTCACGTGCATCACCGGCCGGTGGGGATCGAGCGGCCGCACGCCATCGAACCAGCGCTCCTGCCAGGTCCCGTCGGCACGCAGCCACTGGCGCGGCGCACCCGCCGCGGCGCTCTCGCGCCAGCGCCATCCCGCCTCGCTCCACCATTCGCGGCACGCATACCCGCCTGCATCCACGAAGGCAGCGAACTCGGCATTGGTGACCGTGGCCGAGGCCAGCGCGAAGGGCGGCACCTCGACCGCGCAGGGCGGCATCTCGTTGTCGAAGGCGAAGTCGGGGGTGCCTGCGCTGCCCAGCATGATCGGCCCGCCGTCGAAACGCACCTCGGTGCAGGCGGTAGGTTGCGGCGCGGGCGCGGTGGCGCCCGCGAGCGAAGGCGGGGCGGGCAAGCCGAGCGTCTGCAGGCTCATGAGCAGCGCCTCGCCGTGCATGTCCTCGTGGTAGAGCGCGAGCTTGAAGAAGTAGCGGTCGCGATCACCGAGCCGGTCGAGCGCACCGAGGGTGGCATCGAAGGTCTGCGCGAGATAGTCGAGCGCCACCTTCCAGGTGAGCGCGGGCCGCTGCCAGCGCTCGTCGTGGGGGATCAGCGCCGAGTTGAGCAGCGCATCCGCGCCCTCCAGGCACGAGTCCAGCGGTGGGGCCGCCTCGCGGCGGCGCACGCACCAGTACTCGTGGAACCAGCCCACGTGCGCAAGCTCCCACGCCGGTGGATTGACGAGCCGCACGCACGGAAACGCCCGCTGTCGATCGTCGAGATGGCCGTAGAGGGCGACCGTATACTCGCGGGCATCGTGCAGCGCGGCGCGCAGCACTCCGGCATCGTCCAGCTCCCGCATGCCACGCCCCTCCGTACTGTTGGTGACGCCCTACGGCCAGGATGCCAACAACGGCAACTGGCGCACCGCCGCGCGATGGGCGCGTTTCCTGCGCGAGCGCTTCCGGGTGATTCTACAAGCCGCCCCCTCGGCCGATGCGACGGTGGCCGCGGACGCGGGCATCTTCCTGCACGCCCGCCGCAGCCATGCGGCGCTGGCGGCCTGGAAGGCCCGAAACCCCGGGTACCACACCGCCGTGGTGCTCACGGGCACCGACCTGTACCGCGACCTGCCCGACGATCCCGACGCGTGCCTGTCGCTGCAACTCGCCGACCGGCTGGTGGTACTCCAGGAGGACGGCCTCGCCCGCCTTCCACGCCCGGCCCGGGAACACGCCGAGGCCATCTTCCAGTCGGCGCCGGCACTGCCGCCACTGCGAAAGCGAACCGGTCGCGTCGATTGCCTCCTGGCCTGCCACCTGCGCGCCGAGAAGGACCCGCTCACCGCGCTGCAGGCCTGGCACTGGCTTCCCGCGGAACTGCCGATCCGGCTGCGGCTGCTGGGCGCGCCCCTGGATGAGTCGCTCGGCCATTCGGTGGCCGACGCCGTGGCCTCCGATGGGCGCCTGTCCTGGCCAGGCGCGTGGTCCCACGGCCGCACCCGCCAGGCGATCCGCCGCGCGCACCTGCTGGTGGTGCCCTCGCTCATGGAAGGCGGTGCGAACGTGGTGGTGGAAGCCATCACCGCCGGCACGCCGGTGCTCGCGAGCCGCGTCTCCGGCAACGTGGGCATGCTCGGGCGCGACTATCCCGGGCTGTTCCGGGCGGGCGACGCGCGGGGCCTCGCGCGCCTGCTGCGGCGCTGCCTCGAGGAGCCGCACTTCCTCGCCGCGCTGGGTGCCGCCTGCAGCGCCCGCCGCCCGCTGTTCTCGCCGCGCCGCGAGCGCGCCGCCGTGCTGGCGCTCGCCCAGGCGCTGGTGCGCGGGGTCCCGCGCTAGAATCGATCCACAACCTCGACAGGAATCCATTGCCATGAACGCACCCGCCTCCGGGATTCCGCGCCTCACCAGCCTCGCCCACGGCGGCGGCTGCGGCTGCAAGCTCGCACCCGGCGTGCTGCAGAACATCCTTTCCAACACCGCGCGCGGCATGCTGCCACAGCAGCTTCTGGTGGGCATCGAGACCAGCGACGACGCAGCCGTCTACCAGATCAACGAGACCCAGGCCATCGTGGCCACCACCGACTTCTTCATGCCGGTGGTGGACGACCCCTTCGACTTCGGCGCCATCGCCGCCACCAACGCCATCTCCGACGTCTACGCCATGGGCGGCACGCCGCTGTTCGCGCTGGCACTGGTGGGCATGCCCATCGACAAGCTGCCCGTGGAAACCATCCGCGCCATCCTCGAGGGCGGCGAGTCGGTGTGCACCCGCGCTGGCATACCCATCGCGGGCGGCCACAGCATCGACTCGGTGGAACCCATCTACGGGCTGGTGGCCATCGGCCTGGTGGACCCGCGGCGCATGAAGCGCAATTCCGACGCCCACGCCGGCGACCGCGTGATCCTCGGCAAGCCGCTCGGGGTGGGCATCTACAGCGCGGCGCTCAAGAAGGAACAGCTCGACGCCGCGCACTACCGCGCCATGATCGACAGCACCACGAAGCTCAACACCCCCGGGCCGGCGCTCGCTGCCCTGCCCGGCGTGCACGCGCTGACCGACGTCACGGGCTTCGGCCTGCTGGGCCATCTCCTCGAGGTGTGCAAGGGCTCGAGCCTGCGTGGGCGCCTCGACCGTGCCGCCGTACCGCTGCTGCCGGGCGTGGCGGATCTCGCCGCCGCCGGACACGTCACCGGCGCCTCGAAGCGCAACTGGGCCGGCTACGGGCACCTGGTGGATGCCCCCGGCCTGGACGACACGGCGCGCTGGCTGCTCTGCGACCCGCAGACCAGCGGCGGCCTGCTGGTGACCTGCGCCGCCGACGCGGTGGACGGCGTGCTGCGCCTGTTCCGCGAGGCCGGTTTCGCGCAGGCCGCCGTGGTGGGCGAACTGGACGCGGGCGAGCCGGGCGTGCAGGTGGCCTGAGCACGGCCCGGCCGGGACGGCGCGCGCCTGCCGTGATCGAGGTGCACGACCTCGGTGTGCGCTTCGGCGCCCGCACGGCGCTGGCGCCGCTCGACCATCGCTTCGCCACCGGCCGGACCACCGTGCTTCTCGGGCCCAGTGGCTGTGGCAAGACCACGCTGCTGCGAGCGCTGCTCGGACTCGTGCCGCGCAGCTCCGGAACCGTGCGCATCGGGGGCGTTGCGCTCGACGACGCCAGTGCCGGGCGCCTGCGCCGCCAGGCCGGCTACGTGATCCAGGACGGCGGGCTCTTCCCTCACCTGAGCGCGGAAAGCAACGTGACCCTCGTGGCCGACGTGCTCGGGCAGTCGCGCGCCGCCTCCCGGACGCGCTGCGAGGCGCTGAGCGACCTGGTGCGGCTGCCGCGGGAGGCGCTGCGGCGCTTCCCTCGCACCCTGTCGGGCGGGCAGCGCCAGCGCGTGGCGCTCATGCGCGCCCTCATGCTCGATCCGCCCGTGCTGCTCATGGACGAGCCGCTGGGCGCCCTCGACCCACTCATGCGCCACGCCCTGCAGGAGGACCTGAAGACCATCTTCGCGGCGCTGGGCAAGACGGTGGTGCTGGTCACCCACGACCTGCACGAGGCGGCGCACTTCGCCGACGAGATCCTGCTGCTGTCCGAGGGGCGCGTGGTGCAACGGGGCACGCTGGACGACCTGCTCGAACGGCCGGCGAGCGATTTCGTCCGCGCCTTCACCGGCGCCCAGCGCGTGGATCCGCGCCTGGC
>CAZXJW010000008.1:0-14279 GCA_964641005.1 uncultured Rhodocyclaceae bacterium | reverse complement strand
ATCCTGCTCTGGACGGCGCTGCTGGCCATCGCCGGCATCGCGACTGCCGAGGAGCCCGTGGTGCGTATCGGCTCGAAGCGCTTCACCGAGTCCTACCTCCTGGGCGAGATCGCCACCCTGCAACTGCAGGCCGCCGGCGTGCGCGCCGAGCACCGCCGCGGAATGGGCAACACCGCCATCCTGTTCGAGGCGCTGCGCGCGGGCGCCATCGACGCCTATCCCGACTACACGGGCACCATCGCCCGGCAGCTGCTGCACGGCGAGGCGACGGCGCACGCCGATCTCGAACACGGCCTGGCCGCGCTCGGGCTGTCCATGACGGCGCCGCTGGGCTTCGACAACACCTACGCCCTGGCCATGCGCCGTGACCGTGCCGCGGCACTCGGAGTGCGCACCCTGTCCGACCTCGCCGCCCATCCCGGGCTGCGCATCGGCCTGTCACACGAGTTCCTGCTGCGCAACGACGGCTGGCCGGGAATGCAGCGCACCTACGGGCTGCCGCAGCGTCCCGAAGGACTCGACCACGGCCTCGCCTACGAAGCCCTGCAGGCGGGCCGCATCGACGTGGTGGACGCCTACGCCACCGATGCCCGGCTCGCGGGCGACGCGCTGGTGGTGCTGGCGGACGACCGCCGCTTCTTCCCCGAGTATGCCGCGGTGTTCGTGGTGCGCGCCGACCTGCGCACCCGCCGGCCCGCGGCATGGGAGTCCCTGCAGGGCCTTGCCGGCCGCATCGACGTGGCCGCCATGGGACGCATGAACGCACGCGCCGAACTCCAAGGCATCGACTTCACCCGCGTGGCGGGCGACTTCCTCGCCGGCATCGCCAGCGCTCCGGCGACGACGGCACGCCCCGGCTGGAGCGCCCGGCTGTTCGGGGGGGACTTCGCGCGCCTGACCGGAGAGCACCTGCTGCTGGTGGGCGCATCGCTGGCGGCGGCGGTGGCGGCGGGCGTGCCCCTGGGCATCGCGGCGGCGCGACACCGTGGGCTGGGCACGGTGGTGCTCGGCGTCGCGGGCGCAATCCAGACGGTGCCGGCGCTCGCGCTGCTCGCCTTTCTGATCCCCGCCCTGGGCAGCATCGGCCTGCTCCCGGCGCTGGTGGCGCTGTTCCTCTACTCGCTGCTGCCCATCGTCCGCAACACGCACGAGGGGCTCACGGGCCTCACGCCGGCGCTGCGCGAGGCCGCCGTGGCGCTGGGCCTCCCCGCGGGCGCGCGGCTGTGGCGGGTGGAACTGCCGCTGGCCTCGCCTATTATCCTCGCCGGCGTGAAGACCTCCGCCGTGATCAACGTGGGCACGGCCACCATCGCGGCCTTCATCGGCGCGGGCGGATACGGCGAGCGCATCGTCTCGGGCCTGGCGCTGAACGACCACGCCCTGCTGCTCGCCGGAGCCGTTCCGGCGGCGGCCCTGGCGCTGCTGGTGCAGGGGGCCTTCGAACTCGCCGGCAGGCTGGTGGTACCGCGCGGCCTGCGCGACTGAGACCCCCGCCCTAGTAGCTGCCGCGGGCGATGTAGTAGAGGGACTGTTCCCGGTCGTGGCGCAGCAGAGTGTCGCCCGTCATGCGGCACCACGCCGGCAGGTCCTGGATCGCGCCGGTGTCGGTGGCGCGAAGGCGCATGACCTGCCCGGGCTGCATGGCCTTGAGGCGGAAGCGCAGACCGATCACGAGCTCGCCGCAACCGAGATCGCCGGCGTCCCACTGCGCGTCGTGGTCGATGGGGCTGGCGTCGTTCACGGAATCGATCTCCTTCAGCGAGCCGGCTGGGGAATCATGTCGTTGCGGCTCGGCCCGATGCCGCTCTCCTGGAACACCGTCTCGCCGTCCAGAACCGCACTGTAGTGCGGCATGCCCGCCGGCACCACGTAGAAGCTGCCGGCAGGGAAGGCCACCAGCTTCGACTCGTCCCACTCCGCACCCACCGCCGACCAGTACGTGCCCTCCAGCACCGTGATCACGCGATCGTCGGGATGGGTGTGGGGCATGAGCCTGTGGCCGGCCGTCGCGCGCACGCGGAAGGTGAAGGCGCCGGGCTCCTCCTGGCTGCCCTGGATGAAGGCACGGTGCAGGGGCGGCTCCTTGCGGATCAGCTTCCAGTCGATCCGGTCGGGGGTGACCACCAGGAACTGGTCGACCGCCGCCACGTCGGCGGCGATGCACGCACCTGCGGCGAGCACGAAGGTACGGATGAATCGCATGGACTGGTCCGGTTCCCTCAGCGAACGTGCCCTGGCAGCCAGGTGGTGAGCGGCGGGAACACGATGGTGAGGAACAGCACCACCAGCGCCCAGCCCAGGAAGGGAAGCACCTGCCACATCACCGGCGTGATGCGCACCTTGCCCACGCTGGACACCACGAACAGCAGCAGCCCGATGGGCGGGTGCATGAGGCCGATCATCAGGTTGAGCACCACCACGGCACCGAACTGGATGGGGTCGATGCCCAGCTCCGCGCCCAGCGGGATGAGCACCGGCAGGAAGATGATCATGGCCGGCAGCGGCTCGATGATGCAGCCGATGAGCAGCAGGAAGGCGTTGATGATCAGCAGCACCACCACCGGGCTGTCGGACCACGACTGGATGGTGCCCACCACCGTTGTGCTGATCTGGCTCTCGGCCACCAGCCAGCTGAAGGGCCCGGCGGCGGCCAGCAGGAACAGGATCACGCCCGTGGAGCGGCCCGCGTCGGCCAGCAGCTTCGGCAGCTCGCGCAGTTTCAGCCCGCGGTACACGAACAGGCTCACGCCCAGCGCGTAGAGCACCGCAACCACCGCGGCCTCGGTGTCGGTGGTGAAGCCGAAGCGTATGCCGCCGATGATGATCACGGGCATGAGCAGCGCCCAGCCCGCGCGACCCGTGGCCTTCGCCTTGGCGGGCCAGGGCACGGGCGGTCGGCTGGGGTAGTCGCGAACCCTGGCCACGATGGAACAGATCACCATGAAGCCCGCCGCCAGCAGCAGGCCCGGCACGATGCCGGCCATGAACAGCTTCACCACCGACTGGCTGGCGAGCTGGGCATACACCACCATGGGGATGGAAGGCGGGATGATGGGCCCGAGCAGCGCGCCGGCGGCGATCACCGCGCCCGCGAAGCCCTCGCCGTAGCCCTCGCGCTTCATGGCGGGGATGAGCGGCTTGCCGGTGGCCACGGCGTCGGCCACCGCGGAACCCGACACGCCGGCCATCACCAGGTTGGTGAGGATGGAAACGTGCCCCAGGCTGCCGCGGATGCGGCCCACCATCGCCTGGGCCCAGTCGATGAGACGCAGGGTGAGACCACCGCGGTTCATGAGTTCGCCGGCCAGGATGAACAGGGGCACCTGCACCAGCGCGTAGGTGTCCACGCCGGCGATCATGGACAGCGGCATCATGGCCGGGTCCACCTCGTCGCCGCGGTACTCCACGCCCAGGAAGGCCGCCAGCAGCATGGAGTAGCCCACGTCGAAGCCCACCAGCAGGGCGAGCATGAAGGCCACGAACAGCAGCAGCAGCATGGTCAGTCCACGTCCACGTGGGAGGCCTGGGGCACCGGCCGCCCCGACAGGCGCAGCGCCAGGCGCAGCACCAGGAAGGCGATGGTGAGCAGGCACGACACGAACAGCGCGATGGCCGGCCAGGCCTCGGAGAGCACCGTGCCCAGCCGTTCCTGGTCGCGGCCGATCTCCACCAGCCGCCAGCCGTGCCAGGCGATGAGCGCGGCCAGCGCCATCATGGCCAGCTCGAATGCCACCTCGAGCACGCCGCGCACGGCCTTCGGCAGGTGGCTGTCGATCAGGTCCACGCGGATGTTGGCACCGTTCTTCACCGCCAGGGCGAAGCCGATGAAGGTGAGCCACACCAGCAGCACGCGGGCGTACTGGTCGGGGGCTGGAATGGGCAGCGTGACGAAGTGCCGGTCCACCAGCGACGAGGCCACGATCGCCACCAGCCCGATCACCAGCAAGGCGATGAGCACGTCGAGCACGCGTTCCACCCCGCGCAGGGCGCGGTCGAGCCACTCGATCACCGCGCCGCTCCCGGGTCCTGGCAGGCGATCACGGCCGCATCACTTCTGCATGGCGCGGATGCGCTCCACCAGCCCCGCCGGCCACACCTTGCCCTCGTAGGCGACGGGAATGCCCGCCCAGGCCGCCTCGAAGGCCGCCATGTCGGGCACCACGTAGGTCACGCCGTTGCGCCTGAGGGTCTCGATGCCCTCGCGGTCGAGCTGCTCGCCCAGGTCGGTGGCCACCTGTCCGCCGGCCATGGCGGCCTTCACGAACAGCGCCCGGTCCTCGGGCTTCAGGGCCTGCCACTTGCGCTCGTTGATGTACCACGCCGCCACCTCGAACACGTGGTCGGTGGCCGACCAGTACTTCGCCACCTCGTACCACTTGAAGGAGATGGCCAGGTCGAAGCCGTTCTCCTGGCCGTCCACGTTGCCCCTCGACAGGGCCATGTACACGTCCGACAGCCCCATGGGCACGGGCTTCGCGCCGGAGAGCTCGAAGGCGGTGCGCAGCATCTCGATGGGCGGGATGCGGATGCGCATGCCCTTCAGGTCGTCGGGCCTGCGGATCGGGCCCTTGACGGTCTGCACCGCGCGCGGGCTGCGCGCGCCGTACACCGCGAAGATGCGCACTCCGGCGCTCTTCGCCAGGGTCTCGTACATGTCCTGGAAGAGCGCGCTGTTGAGCACCTCGGTGGCCTGGCGCTTGCCGCGGAACAGGTGCGGCACGTAGGCCACGTTCAGCGGTGCGCCGCCCTTGAGCTGCGCGGCGTTGCCGATGGCGAGGTAGGCCATGTCGATGGTGCCCAGCTGCACGCCGGTGAGCAGCTGCTGGATGTCGCCGAGCTGGCTGTCGGGGAACACCTTCACCTCGATGCGGCCCCTCGATTCGGCGGCCAGCGTCTCGGCGAACTTCTCCATGCCCTTGTGCAGGTTGCTGCCGGTGGTCCAGGGTCCGCCCAGGCGCAGGTTGACGTCCGCGGCCTGCGCGGCGGCGCCAAGGGCGAGCGCGACCGCTGCGCATGCCCACAGCGTGACGGCACGAAGTCCCATGGCTCCTCCTCTGCCCGGCGCGCTACTTCTGCGCGTCGCGGATCTTCTGCACCAGCCCCTCGGGCCAGACCTTGCCCTCGTAGGCCTTGTGCACGTCCGCCCAGGCCTTTCGGAAGGCCTCGCGGTCGGGCACCACGTACTGGATGCCGGCCTTCTTCAGCTCGTCCATGCCCTTCGCGTCGAATTCCTCGCCGAGCTTCGTGGCGAGTGCCCCGCCCTCGAGAGCGGCCTTGCGGAACAGCGCCTTCTGCTCGGGCGTGAAGCTCTTCCAGCGCCGCTCGGACACGTGGAAGGCGCCCATGTCGTAGGCATGGTCGGTGGCCGACCAGAACTTCGACACCTCGTGGAAGCGGAACGTGAGCGTCAGGTCGAAGCCGTTGTCCTGGCCGTCCACCTGGCCGCGGGACAGCGCCATGTACACCTCGTTGAGGCCCAGCGGCACCACCTTCACGCCCACCTTCTCGAAGGTGTCGCGGAAGATGGGAATGGGCGGGATGCGCAGCCGCATGCCGTTGAGGTCCTCGGGCTTGCGGATCGGCCCCTTCACGGTGACCAGCGCCCGCGGGCTGCGGTCGCCGCCCACGGCGAAGATGCGCACGTTGGCGGCCTGGGCGCACTGCTCGAACAGGTCTGCGAAGATCGGGCCGTTGAGCACCTCCTCGGCGGCGCGCTTGCTCTTGTACAGGTAGGGCGTGTAGGTGACGTTGAGCGCTCCGCAGCCCTTGAGCTGGCCCATGTTGCCCGGCCCGAGGTAGGCCATGTCGACGGTGCCCAGCTGCATGCCGGCGATGAGCTGCTGGATGTCGCCGATCTGGCTGTCCGCGTACACCTGCACCTTGATGGCGCCCTTCGACTCCGCGGCCACCACCTCGGCGAACTTCTCGGCACCCTTGTGCAGGTTGCTGCCGGTGACGAAGGGCGTGCCCAGGCGGATGTTGATCGTGTCGGCGGCCACGGCAGGCGCGGCGGACAGCAGCGCCGCGACGGCGGCGGCGCACAGGCGGAACGACAGGTTCATCCTCCCCACTCCCTTCCTCGGGTTGCCGCGGCGCCGCCCCTCTCGCGGGTGGCGTGCGCCGGGGGCCGGATCAGTCCGGCTTCCTGAAGTCGAAATCCAGCACGAGGTAGCGGCGCCCCGTGAGGTCCTTGGTCTTCGTGATGGTCTCGCCGGCGTACTCGGCCTCGAAGGTCCAGCGGCCGGAGGGCGTGTTGAGGTAGAACAGCGGGCCCTCCGAGACGGCCTCGAGCAGCGCATCGCCCTTCACGTCGCGCACCGTGAGCTTCACGCCGGTGATGGGGACGTGCTCGCCGCCCTGGGTGAAGAGAAGCTGCACCGGGTACTTCGGCGCCACCTGCTCGAAGGCCTTCGCCTGCTCGCCGAGCCCGCCGGAGATGTAGGAGATGCCGCTCTGGCGGCGCACCTTGATGCCCAGCGAGGCCTCGTCGGCGAGCGCCGGCGCCGCGACGGCCAGCGCGAGGGCGATGATCAGCGGACGGAACGCATGCACCGGCGGACTCCCTGCGGAAACGTGCGATCGAGGATAGCACGCGCCCCCTGCCCGCTGCCGCTGCGAAAACGACGAGGCCGGGCAGAACCCGGCCTCGCAGCGGAGCCGGTGCGACTCAGTTGGCGGGGCGGGCGGGCTCGCCGGCCTTGGCCTGGTCGTCAGAGCAGTACAGCGCCATGGCCTCGTTGTGGCACCAGTGGGCGTTCATGTTGAAGTTGGCCTTGAGGCACTCGAACATGTACTTTCCCATCTCCTCGGTCCAGTGGCAGCTGGCGCGCCGGACGTGGAAGCGTTCGAGGGTGTTGGTGACGGCCTTCTTCTCCTCGGGGGAGACGGGCTCGTCCGCGGCGCGGACGGCCAGGCCTTGCAACAGCAGGGCCGCGGTGGCGGCGATGAGGATGGATTTCATGGTGGCTGCGGTTCCCGGAGGGCGGTTGGGGGGGCATCCCGGTCGGCACCCCCTCCCCGGGGGACGGCCTCGACGCGAAGCCTGATTCTAGCCCAGGGCGCCTGCGAGGGGCCGCTGCGACGGCAGACGAGGCGGTGGCCGCTGAACGCCGAGCCGCTGGCTACTCGGCGTCCGGCTGCACGGCCGGGGCCGCCTTGCGAAACGGCTCGAGCGCGTTGCAGGCCGCGTCGATGCGCACGATGGTGGGAAAGGGCGACAGGTCCACCTGGAAGCGCCGCGCATTGGCCACCTGCGGCACCAGGACGACGTCGGCGAAGCCGGGCTTGTCGCCGTGGCAGAAGGTTCCCGTCTGGGGCTCGGTGGCGAGACGCCGCTCGAGCGCCTCGAAGCCGGTGCTCACCCAGTGCCGGTACCAGTGGAGCTTCTGCTCCTCGGTGACCTTCAGCACCTCCACCAGGTACTTGAGGACCCGCAGGTTGTTGAGCGGATGGATCTCGCAGGCGCTGATCAGGGCCAGCGAGCGCACCCGGTTGCGCTCCACCGGGTCGGCGGGCAGCAGTCGCGGTTCGGGATGCGTCTCGTCCAGGTACTGCAGGATGGCGAGCGACTGGTACAGCCTGCGGCCACCATCCTCGAGCACCGGCACCAGGTGCTGCGGATTGATGGCGTCGAACTCCGGCTCGAACTGCCGCCCCTTCGCGATCTGCACCGGCACGTACTCGTAGTCGATGCCCTTGAGCGCGAGCCCGATGCGCACGCGGTAGGCGGCGGAACTGCGGAAGTAGCTGTACAGCCTCATGGGAGCTCCCTCAGCCAGCGGAACGGGCGTCGTCGGGGACGCCCTCGGACATGCGCCCGCGCAGCTGCCGGTACCGCGCCAGCAGGCCGGCCGCCACGCACATCTCCTCGGTGTCGTTGAAGCATGGCACGCCCGCCTTGGCGAGCGACATGAACCACTCGGCCTTGCGCTCGAGCGTTCCCATCATGGAGTGCATGATGGGGATGGGCGAGAACTTGGCCAGCCCGGCGAGCACCTCCACCACCGGCTCGGCGCTCACCATGAAGGGCACCACGTGGACCATCAGCACGGCGTCGATGCGCCCTGGCATCTCCTCGAGCACCGCCCGCAGGGTGGCCTCGAATCGGTCCTCGCGGGCGTCGGCCAGCAGGTCGATGGGATTCGCCACTGCCGCCTCCGGCGGCAGCAGGGTGCGCAGCCGCTCCTCGAGCGGCGCGGACAGCGGCACGAGTTCGAGGCCCTCCGCGACCGCCTGGTCGGTGGCCAGCACGCCGGGACCGCCGGAATTGGAGAGGACCAGCACGCGCCGGCCGATGCCCTCGGGCTGCAGGCCGAACACCTTTCCCGCGAGGCGCAGCTGGCGCAGGTTGGAGACGCGCATCACGCCGGCCTCGGCGCAGAAGGCCTCGGTCTCGGCATCCTCCCCGGGGCTCGAACCGGTGTGGCGGAACGCGGCCGCGCGCCCCTGCTCGGTGCGCCCGCCCACCAGGGCGATCACCGGCTTGCGCCGCGACACCCGGCGCGTCACTTCCGCGAAGCGGTCCGGATCGCCGAAGGACTCCGCGTAGAGCAGGATCACCTTGCAGTTGGGCTCGTCGCCCAGGTAGTCGATGTAGTCGGCGATGTCCAGGTGCAGGCCGTTGCCCACCGACACCACGGCGCCCAGCGGGATGCCGAAGCCGTGGCTCGCCGCGATCATCTCCTCGGCGATGGCCCCGGACTGGGACACCAGCGCCACCGGCCCGCCCCGCGGGATGTCGCGGAAGAAGGTGGCGGCGAACCGTCGCTGGGGATCGAGGAGGTTCACCAGCCCGGCGCAATTGGGACCCACCACGAGCAGGTCGTTCTCGCGGGCGATCTGGCGCAGCAGGGCATCGCGGGAGCGACCCTCCTCGCCCGCTTCGGCAAAGCCGCCCGGCAGTATCAGCAGGTTGTCGTGGCCGCTGCGCGCGGCCTCCTCCACCACTTCCAGGACCGACTCCGGCTTCACCAGCACCGCCACCACGTCCGCGGGCGGGTACACCTCCTTGAGCGAGGTGACCGCATCGAGGCCCTGGATGACGCCGCCCCTGGGATTCACGGGCACCACGCGGCCGGCGTAGTTGCAAAGGCGCAGGTTGCGCAGCACGGCGCCGCCGGAACTGGTGGCGCGGTCGCCGGCGCCCACCACGGCGATGGAGGCCGGATGGAAGATGCGGTCGAGCCGCTTGCGGTCGATGGCCATGGTTCAGGCAGCTGCCCGCGCCGGCGCGCGCAACCGGGCGCCGATGGCGACCAGGGCCTCGCGATCGCCGAAACCGCCGGCCTTGGTGACCAGCCAGCGCGAGGCGCCGGCCAGGGGCAGGCGGGCGAAGGCGATGCCGGGCATCAGCTCGCCGCCCACCTCCAGGCAGGAGACGCCGGCACGCTCCAGCAGCGCCAGGGCGGTGTCGCCGCCGGTGGCCACCACGGCGGCCACGTCCGGTTCCTGGGCGAGGCCCAGGGCCGCCTGGGCGAGACGCGCGGCCACGGTGCGTGCGTCGGCGGGACATGCGGGATCCGCGGCCGTGGCCAGCAGCACCAGGTCGCGGTCGCGGGGCGCAGCGGAATTCCACTGGCCGTCGGGTGCACGCAGCACGGCGGCGCCGCCGGCTTCGAGCCGTTCGCACTGCTCGCGCGACGCGGCCGCCCGGGAACCCACCACGTAGAGCACGTGGCCGCTGCAGGCGGGGCCGCTGCGCCCGCCGACCTGGGGTGCGAGGGCACGCGCCAGGGCGGCCGTGAGCCCGGCCGAACCCACCATCAGGGTCTCGCCAGCGGCGGAAAGGGCGTGCGCGGCCGCGAGGTCCAGGTCGCGGTCGGTCTCGCCGTCGACCACGGTCACGGGTGCGTCGGCGAAGGCCTCGCCCAGGGGCAGCGCAAGAGCCGGCGACAGCGCGTCGCGGGCGAACGCCGTGTTCGCCAGCGGGGTGCCGCGCACGTGCACGACGCCACCGAGCACCGTGCGGCCCTGGGCGGGAAAGGCCGGCGCAACCAGCGCCCGTCGCCGCGCGCAGGCATCCAGCGCGGCGAGCGTCTCGGCGACCACGTTGCCTCGCAGCGTGGAATCCACTTTCTTCACCACCACGTCGAAGCCCCCGGCGTCCACGCGCGCGCAGGCCTCGCGCACGCGATCGGCCGCCGCGCCGGGGGACAGGTGTCGCGATTCGGTGTTGACGGATACCACGCGGGCGCCCGCCAGGGCCGCGGAATCCAGGGCCGCGGGCCGCGCCACCACCCGGGTGGGCAGCCCGGCGGAGGCGAACGGTCCGGCGGCATCCATGGCCCCGGTGAGATCGTCGGCGACGATCAGGATGCGTGGGGCGGCAGCGTCCATGGGCCTGGCAGGGGCCGCGGGCGGTTCAGGCGGCGACGCGGTCGGCCATCATGCGCGCATAGGCAATGGCCGACTTCATGTTGGTGTGGTCCGCCTTGCCGGTCCAGGCGATGTCGAACGCCGTGCCGTGGTCCACCGAGGTACGCCGGATGGGCAGGCCGAGGGTGATGTTCACCGTGGTGTCGAAGGCGATGAGCTTGGTGGGGATGTGGCCCTGGTCGTGGTACTGGGCCACCACCAGGTCGAACTCGCCGCGCAGGGCGCGATAGAACACGGTGTCGCCGGGGATGGGTCCGCGCGCGTCCATGCCTTCGTCGCGGGCCGCCGCCACGGCGGCGTTGATCTGCTCGAGCTCCTCGTTGCCGAAGATCCCGCCCTCGCCGCAATGGGGATTGAGGCCGGCCACGGCGATGCGCGGTGACTCGATGCCCAGGAAGCGGTAGTGCTTCCAGCCGGTGCGGATGGTGTCGAGGACGCGCTGCGTCGTCGCGCGCTCGGTGGCGCCCTTCAGGCTCACGTGGGTGGACACGTGGATGGCCGAGAGCTTGTCGCTCGCCAGCAGCATCCAGGAAGACTTCGTGTCGGTGAGGGTGGCCAGCAGCTCGGTGTGGCCGTCGTAGTGGTGGCCGGCGGCGTGCAGCGCGGCCTTGTTGAGCGGTGCCGTGACGATCACGGCGATGCTGCCCGCCTGGGCAAGCCGCACGGCCTTCTCCACGTAGCGGTAGGCCGCCTCGCCGCCGGCGGCACTGAGCCTGCCATCCGCGATGCCGGCCTCTCCCTCGGTGGGAACGTGGAAGACCGGCACGGCGCCCTCGGGGATGTCGCCGGGCTGGACCGCGAAGCGCAGGCCCGCGCCCAGGAGCTGGTCGGCGCGCTCGAGCTTCGCGAGGTTCCCCACCACCGCCGAGCGCGAGCGCTCCGCGGGCGCCATGTCGGCCAGCGCCTTCACGATGATCTCGGGCCCGACCCCGGAAGGGTCGCCCATCGTGATGCCGAGCATTGCAGCCTTTGTCATGGGTCGTCCGACGCCTGCGGGAACAGCGAAGGATTATACGCAGCCACCCCGAGGCGCCCGCTCACTCGGCCACGAGCGCGGCGCGCACGTCCGCCGCCGTGGCGGGCTCGCCGCCCATGTTGCGCACCCGCTCCACCGCGGCCTGGACGAGGTCCAGGTTGCGCGCGGTGCTGCCCAGCGGCACGTCCTCGAGCCCGGTGCGCACGTGCCCGCCCTCCATCACGGCGCGCGGCACCAGCGGCAGGATGTCCACGCCCAGGCCTGCCACCATCCAGGGCGCGCCCGGCGCCAGGCGGTCGATGAGGTGCAGGTAGGCGGTCATGGCGAAGTCCTCCGGCGGGAAGCCGAAGCTGTAGTCCGAGGTGAACATGAACCGGTAGATGGGCATGGGCGCGCTCTCGCGCCACGCCAGCGCCGCGCCCAGGCGCAGGAAGCCCGGTTCGTAGATCGCGTAGGACGGGTGGAACTGGTGGCGCTCGGCGAGCACCAGCGCGTGGCGGATGTGCGCCTCCGAGTTGGTGTAGACGAAGCCGGGCGTGTCCGACTGGATCTGGTCCCATCGGGTGATGTTGCACGAGCCCGGGTCCACGGCGGCCCACTCCAGCAGATGCTGCTGGCCGAGCGCCTCGAGATGGGCGAAGCGCTCCTTGGGCGCGAGCTGCGCCGAGCCGTCGCCGGCGGGCAGGAAGGGCACGGTGGGATAGACGATCGCATCCACGCGCGAGCGGATGCCGTGGATGATCTTCGCGTACAGCTCGGCGTCGTCGCGCTGCACGCCGGTGGCCTCGTCGTAGGCGTGCAGGTGGACGATGGCCGCACCGGCCTCCACGCAGGCGATGCCCTCGGCGATGATCTCCTCCACCGTGATGGGGATGTTGGGCTGGGCGCGGCGTCCCCACGGACCGTTGATGGCGGCCTCGATCCAGACCTTGCGACCGCCTTCTTCCTGCTGTTCTTCCATGATTGCCTTCTAGAGTGCGGGGAGGATCTCGACGGCGAGCGGCTCGAGCCCCTCGACGCGCCCGAGCAGCCGGTCGCCGGGCACCACCGCGCCCACGCCGGCGGGCGTGCCGGTGAAGATCAGGTCGCCCGGGGCGAGCGTGTAGTAGTCGGACAGGTAACTGATGGTCTCGGCCACCGACCAGATCAGGTCGGACAGGTCGGCCGCCTGGCGGGTCTCGCCGTTGACTTCGAGGCTGATGGCGCCGCGGGTGGGATCGCTCCAGCGCGACGCCGGCGTGAGCGGCGCGATGGGCGCGGACTCGTCGAAGCCCTTGCCGAAGTCCCACGGGCGCCCCATGTCGCGCGCCTTGAGCTGCAGGTCGCGGCGCGTCATGTCCAGGCCCACGGCATAGCCGAACACCTTCGCCAGGGCCTCGGCCACGCCGATGCGGCGACCGCCCTCGCGCAGGGCCACCACCAGCTCCACCTCGTGGTGGTAGTTGCCGGTTCCCGGAGGATAGTGGATGCCGCCGCCGCCGGGGACGACCGCGTCGGCGGGCTTGAGGAAGAAGAACGGCGGCTCCTTGTCCGGATCCTTGCCCATCTCGCGGGCGTGGGCGGCGTAGTTGCGGCCCACGCAGTAGACACGGTGGACGGGAAACAGCTCTGCGCTGCCGGCGACCGGCAGCGCCGCCGGTGCCGGCGGCGGGAACACGTAGCTCATGGGAACCCCGGGGGTCAGAACAGGTGGAAGGCGCCGCCCACCACGCCGAGCGGCCAGCGCCCGCCTTCGAACAGGCGGTATTTTCGCACGAAGAGGTGGGCTTCCCCCTCGCCGGCGAGCTGCGCGAGCACACGCCCGTGGGCCGCCATGCTCGCCGCACCCGCGGCCGCCCTCACCAGGGCCGGATCGGCCACGCCCTGTCGGCCGGCGGCCACGGCGGCCGCGCCGTGGATCACCTCGTGCTCGACACCCGCGGAGAGGCTCAGGTGGTCGAGGGTGCGCGCCTCGCCGTGCAGCTCGAAGCAGCGCGCCATCAGCTCGCGCCGGGCGGCTTCCTCGCGCTCCCACCACGCGCTGTCCCAGGCAGGATTGCGGATGATGCGCTCGGCGTGGTCCCACGAGGCCACCGGTTCCACCGTCACGCCATCGCCGAGTCCCAGCGCCCAGAGGTAGCCGCGCGCCTCGTCCACCTCCGAGGCATCCAGCGGCGAGCCCACGGCCGAGAACCACGCGGCGGGGGAAAGGCCGTAGAGCTCGGGCTTCGCCACGCGGGTGCTCATGGAGTACGCCTGCAAGCTGCCCGCGTCGGGACGAGCGCCCGGGAGCAACCCGGCGCGCTCATGCGGCGCGCCATTCGCGCCACACGCCCAGGGCGCGCTGCACGGGACGGTCGGAGAAGGCGAACAGCACGCATTCGGCGTCGGCCGAGAGGCGATGCAGCGCCCAGGAAGGCACCACGAAGGTGTCGCGCGGGCCGAATCGCAGCACCGCCTCGCCCACGCGGCACTCGCCGCGGCCCTCGATGACGTGGAACACCGTGCCGTCGGTGCAGCGGTGGTTCGCGCCGCGGAAACCCGCCGGCAGCCATTGGACGGTGGTGCCGATGGTGGGCATGGCCGGGCCGCCGGTGGCGGGATTGATGAACTGCATGCGGATGCCGTGCACGGGGTCCGGATCGCCCGCCTTCGAGAGCTGGTGCAGCGCCTCGCGGCTGCGCGCGTAGGGATAGGCGAACACCGGCGAGGTGGCGCCGGCGGGGCGCCAGTCCACCGGCAGCAGGTTGGCACCGTAGCGCGCCAGCGCGTCGCCCTCGGGTCGCGTCACCGGCTGCACGTCGGCGCCGAGGTTCTCCGCGAAGCCGCAGTCGAGGAATCGGATCAGCGGGATGTCCAGGCCGTCGAGCCACACCACGGGGCCTTGCGCATCGCTGCCGTGGTCATGCCAGGTCCAGGAGGGCGTGATGATGAAGTCGCCCGGGTGCAT
>CAZXJW010000007.1:0-31324 GCA_964641005.1 uncultured Rhodocyclaceae bacterium | reverse complement strand
CTGCTGCGCCGCAAACGCCGGCGTGATCTCCACCAGACGGTAGCGCCACGTGGCCAGCACGTTGGCGAAGTTGCCCACCGTGAGGAACAGTCCGCCCACCGGGAAGAACGGCACGCCGACGAACGGCAGGTAGTCGAGCACGGCGCTGCTGGCGAGCCCCAGGCCGGTGAGCAGCAGACGCGTGCGCCGTGCGGTGATGCCGCCCGCCGGGCTGCGCATGTAGAGCCTCAGGCACAGCGTGGCCGAGGCGCCGATCACCGCCATCACGAAGCCCAGGAACACCCAGCCCGCCCAGCGGTAGGCCGGGATGCGGCCCCACGCGTACTCGTGAAGACTCGCGAAGAACCCATCGGTGAACCACAGCAGGATCAGCAGGACGGCCGTGGCGCTCCAGCAGGCCGGGACGGTGAGCCCGAGCCGTCCCCGGCCGGCCGTGACCTTGAAGATCAGGTGGTAGAGCAGCGCGGGCACCGTGACGACCGCGGGCACGGCCACGTAGCGGAACCACGCCGTCGACACCGCCGCGTCGGCGGCCTCCAGTCCCATGGAAAGCCCTGCCTGCCACAAGGCCAGCGCGAGCGAGAGCAGGAAATGCAGCCAGCCCACCCGGGAACCACGCTCGTGCCAGAGGATGGCCACGGCCATGCCCGCGAGCGCGATGGCGCACAGCATCAGCACGCTGGTCACGGGGCGGACTCGCTCGCGAGGAGGACGGGGCTGGCCATGGGTCGGACGCGATGCAAGGAGTGTGCGGGGCCCGGCAGGCGCAGCCCCGACGCCGTCGCGCCCGGCTCGCACCCGGGCCCGGTGCCGGCCACGAGCGCCGCGAGCGCAGCCTCGCGCCGCTCGGGGGACAGCGCGGCCAGCCGCTTCGCGGCCGCGTGGAACCGCGCCGGTTCGCCGCCGCAGCGTGCCATCAGGGCCTCGAACGCGGGCACCTGCTGCGTGTAGACCGCCACCGAGGCGAGGTGGGCATTGCCCAGCGCCTCCGCGAACCAGCGGTCGTAGCCGGCGAAGCCGCCCCAGCCCTCGCGCAGCCGGGCGTACTCCGCGCGCATGCGCGCGAGGGCCTCGGCCTTGCGGGCACGCATGACTTCCGGCGCGAGCGGTTGCGCGTAGAGCGCCGCCAGGCCGGTGCGCGTGCGCTCCACCAGGGCGAGGAAGTCGGCGCGACGCGCGTGCATGGCCTCGAACTCGGCGGCCTCGGCCGGGGTGCCGCTGCGCGCCAGCCAGCGACGCACGCCGTCCAGTTCCACCGCCGTGGCGAAGGACTCGTTGAAGGTGGAGTCGCCCGGCGCGTAGGTCACCTGGTGGGCGAGTTCGTGGAACACCAGCCGGGCCAGCTCCGCCCGCGGGTAGTGGATGAAGGTGTTGAGCAGCGGATCGTCGAACCAGCCCAGCGTGGAGTACGCCGGCACGCCGTAGACGAACACGTCGAAGCCCTCGCCCGCGAGCTGCGCGGCGAAGCGCTCCGCGGCCGCCCGGTCGAACCAGCCCTTGTAGGTGACGCAGCCCGCCACCGGAAAGCACCACTGGCGCGGTTCGATGGAGAACTCCGGCGCGGCGAACACGTTCCACACCACGAAGGGCCGCTTCAGGTCGGCATAGCGGCGGTAGGAGCCGTTGTCGGGCAGTGCCAGCTCGCCGCTGGCGAACGCGCGCAGCGCCCGGGCCGTCTCGAGGCGGGCGCGCAGCGTGGCGTCGGTGCCGGGCGCGGCGAGCACTTCCTCGAGGGGCCTGGCGGCGTCCTGCACCCGCCACTGCCCGATGGCCGCCTGCCAGTAGTAGCCCACCGTCGAACAGCCCGGCAGCAGCACGCACGACAGGGCGGCAAGCAGCGCGCGCCCCAGGCGCCGGCCGCGGTCGAGGAACGAACCCGTCGCGTTCACGACGCCTCCAGCCGTCCGGTGCGCAGGAACCGCGCCGCGCTGCGCGCCACCCTTGCCGAGGTGAGCAGACCCACGTGGGAGACCGGCAGGACGAGATGCGCATCGAGGCCTTCCCAGCGGGTCTCGTCCACCGCCACGGCGCCGTCGCTCGGTCCGGCGAATCGCGCCAGCAGCCGTCCCGCACCCACGCCGAGGCTGCCGGCGATCATGCCGATGACCAGCGGCCGAGCCGGCCGGGACGGACCACGCGCCAGCCCTTCGGACAGGCAGCGCCCGATCAGCATGCGCCCACCCGGCAGCCGCGCGAGGCCTGCCGCCGCCGCACTGCCGCGCAGGGGCGAACCCAGCAGCAGCAGCCGCTGAACCGGCAGGGACGGATCGAGTTCCAGCGCCCGCAACGCCACGATGCCGCCGAGGCTGTGGCCCATGAGACCACTCACCGGCCCCGGCTGGCGGCGCAGGAACGAAGCCAGCGCGGCAGCGTTGTGGTCCAGCGTGCCGCGCAGCGTGGGATAGGACCACGCGCGCGCCGCGAATCCGGCGGCGGACAGGCGGCGTGCCAGCGGCGCGAGGGTCCAGCCGGACAGCCACAGGCCGTGGACGAGGACGACGGAATCGGGCATGGATGCGGACGTTACGGCCTCCCGCGCCGGAAGTGCAGCCCCGCGGGCACCTATACTCGAGCCTCCATGCCCTGGTCACCCGAAGTGCTCGTCGCCGGGCCGCTCATCGTGCTGTCGGCCTACGTGCTGTTCGGCATCTCGGGCTTCGGCTCGGCACTGGTGTCGATCCCGCTGCTCGCCCACTTCCTGCCGCTCACCACGGTGCTGCCGCTGATGGTGATGCTCGACTTCTCGGCCGCCTTCACCACCGCGTGGCGGGGGCGGCGTGCGGTGGACGTGCCCGAGGCGCGCCGCGTGTTCCCCGCCATGGTGGCGGGCATCCTGGCGGGCGTGCTGCTGCTCAAGAGCCTTCCCGGAACCGCGATGCTGGCGGCGCTCGGGCTGTTCGTTGCGGGCTATGGACTGGCCGGACTGCTGCGCGGCGGGCGCGCCTTCCGGCTGCCATCGCTGGCGGCCCATCCCACCGGGCTGCTGGGCGGGCTGCTCGGGGCGGTGTTCGGGGTGGGCGGTCCGGTCTACGCCATGTACTTCACCGGCCGCATCGCCGACACCACCCGGCGGCGCGCCACGCTATCGGCGGTATTCACCGTGAGCACCGGCATCCGCATCGCCGCGTTCGTGGCCGCGGGCCTGCTGGCCGAGACGCGCCTGCTGCTCACGGCCGCGGCCTTGCTGCCGCTGATGCTGGCCGGCACGTGGATCGGCCGGCGCATCCACGGACGCATGAGTGCCGCCCAGGTGGGCGTCCTGGTGCACGCGCTGCTCGTGGGCAGCGGAGCATCGCTGCTGGCGCGCGCCGCCGGCCTGCACTGAGCACGCTGCGACCAACGCAACGGCCCGCGCGGGCAATGTCGCCAGCGCGGGCCGTGTCGGCAAGCGGCTGCCGGCCGGGGCCGGCCCCGCCGGGAACCTCAGGCGCGACCGAGCTTCGCCGGGCAGGTGTTCACGCCGAGGATGGCATACAGCGGGCAGAAGCGGATGGTGGCCGTGAGCAGCGGCACGATGCCCACCAGGCCGAAGTAGCGGGCATCGCCCTCGAGGATGAACAGCAGGCTCAGCAGCGCGAGGCCGAGGACGATGCGAATGGCGCGATCCACGTTTCCGACGTTGGCTTTCATGGCGATCTCCCTGTTGACGAGGGCTTGCTGCCCACGCACCGCATCATCCGCGCCGCGCGCCGGGAAGTCCGTGATCCAGATCAGAACCCCGCGTGACCTGGGTCACGCAGGACCGGCCATCCAGGCCGGCGCGCCCCGGAAGCCCTTGCTCCAGGTCAACCGGTGCAAGGCTCTCAGGCCGGCGAGGCGATCTCCCGCAGCCGGGCGGCGTCCACGATCTCCACCTGCTCGCGCGCCAGCGACACCAGGCCCTGCTCGGAGAAGTTCTTCAGCAGCCGGCTCACGATCTCGCGCACGCTGCCCAGTTCGTCGGCCAGCGCCTGGTGGGTGGTGTGGATCACCCGACCCTTGCCCAGCAGCAGCGCGGCCAGGCGCTGGTCGAGGCGCTGGAAGGCCACCGCCTCCACGAGCTGCATGAGGTCGGACATGCGCTCGGCGAACAGGCTGAACACGTAGGTGCGGAAAGGCTCGTGCTCGGCCAGCAGCGTGGTGAACACCGCCGGGGGCAGCGCCACGGCCACCAGGTCGGAGTCGGCCACCCCGCGTGCCCGGTAGGCCACCTGCCCGAGCAGGCAGCTCGAGGTCAGGATGCAGGCCTCGCCCGGCACCACGCGATAGAGCTGCAGTTCGCGGCCGTTGGCGCCGATCTTGGACACCCGGATGGTGCCCTGCACCAGCAGCGGGAAGGCCTGGCAGGGGCTGTCCTCGTCGAACAGCACCGTGCCGGCCTTCGCGCGCAGCACGTGGGACTCGGCGATCAGGCGGTCGAGGCGCTGCGGCGACAGGCCCTCCAGGGCCGGATAAAGCGTGGCGAGGCGTTCGCGGATCTCGGCATTGTCCATGCCGGGATTGTCGGCGGCGGGGGACCGCAAGACAAGGCGCGCGCACCGGCGGGCGTACACGCCGGCGCGAGCCTCACCGCAGCGGCCTGAAGAACTCCACCACCTCCCGCGCCAGCAGTTCGGGCTGCTCCAGCGCCGCGAAATGCCCGCCGCGCGGCATCTCGGTCCAGCGCCGGATGTCGGTGAACATGCGCTCGGCCACCGAGCGCGGCGGGTTGAGGATCTCGCGCGGGAAGTGGGCGTAGCCCATGGGCACCGTGACGCCGCGCTCGGAGATCGGCCAGGGGCCGTGCATGCGCGCGTAGTAGGGCCAGAACGTCGAGCCGATGGCGCCGGTGAACCAGTACAGGCTGATGTCGGCCAGCATGTCGTCGCGGGAGAGGGCCTCCTCGGGCACGCCGCCGCAGTCGGTCCAGGCGCGGAACTTCTCCCCGATCCACGCCGCCAGACCCGCCGGCGAGTCGGTGAGGCCGAATGCCAGCGTCTGCGGGCGCGTGCCCTGGATCCACTGGTAGCCGATCTCTTCCTTGAGCCAGACCTCGAGTTCGCCGAGGAAGCGCTTCTCCTCGGGCGTGGGGTCGGCGAGCATCTTCGGATCGCGGCGGACCGGAAGCAGGTTGAGGTGGATGCCCACCAGCCGCTGCGGGTGGACGTGGCCCAGGCGCGCCGTGACGAAGGAACCCCAGTCCCCGCCCTGGGCAGCGAAGCGCGGATAGCCCAGCGCGCCCATGAGATCGGCGAAACAGTCGGCGATCATCTCCACCGAGAAGCGCGGCTGCCCGGGGCGGAACGACAGCCCGTAACCCGGCAGCGAGGGCGCCACCACCGTGAAGGCGTCGGCCGGGTCGCCACCGAAGCACGCCGGATCGGTGAGACGCGGGATGATCTCCAGGAACTCGAATACCGAACCCGGCCAGCCGTGGGACAGCAGCAGGGGCAGCGGCTTCGGGCCCTTGCCGGGCACATGCAGGAAGTGCACGTCGATGCCGTGGAGGGGGATCCGGTATTGCGGGAAGGCGTTCAGGCGCGCCTCCTGGGCGCGCCAGTCGAAGCCGGTGCGCCAGTACTCCAGCAGGCCCGCGAGCCAGGTCACGTCGGTGCCGTAGGCCCAGGGCTCGCCGGGCGCCTGGTCGGGCAGCCGGGTGCGGGCGAGGCGCTCGCGCAGGTCGGCGATGGCGGCATCCGGCACCTGCAGGGAGAAGGGGACGGGGGTCGGGGTCACGGGGCGCTCCTTCGGCGATCACGGGCGGATGATGCGGTGGGCGCGAATTCTGGTCCGGTCCGGCGCGGGGCGTCCAATACCGATCCGCCCCGGCTTTGATCCAGGGCGCGAATCGCCACCGCCCGAAATCCCGCGCCGGACAAGGCATGTTGCAGCGCTGACGGGATTTGCCGACACTTCATGCAGGGAGTCCCACCTGCGCTGCTCCACCCGGGCGCGACAACAGGTTGTGAATACAAGCTTGAACATCCAGCGCCGGCGGCTGCTCGCGCTGTTGGACTACGTCCAGCAGGCGGCCCGATCCCGCGTCCGAGTGGTCTCCAATGTCGCCGACCACGGGCGCTTCCTGCTGTTCGACCACCAGGCCAGCGGCTACGAAGGCCTGCGGGTGCATCGCGGCGACGCCGCTGGCGAGCCCTGGCTCACGGTGGAACGGCCCGATCCGCCGGGGCTGCCGCCACGCCCCGGGGATGGCTGGATCGATCCCTGGATCGAGGTGGGCGACGTGCAGCTCGCAGCGCCGCGCATTGCGCCCTCGGTCCCCGGCTCGGCCCTGATCGCAGCCGGTACCCACCGCGACGGATCGGCGCCGGCCACCTCCGTGGCCGAGCTGGCGGTGCCAGAAGTACGGCCCGGCGACACCGTCACCTTTGCCACGTATCCCTTCCGCGCCCAGGTGGAGGCGCGCTTCGCGCGCTACCTCGAGCAGTCATGGCGTCCATGGGCCGAGGCGGAGCGCCGCCGCCGCCGCCATGCCCGGCTGTATCTCAACCTCATGACCCTCGAGCAGGAGCTCTCCGGGGCGCTTGGCGACGGCGGGCTGGAACTGCAGTGGGGCTTCGGATTGCTCTCCGGCCGCCGTGCCGAGGGCGGCACGCCGGTGGTGCACCCGCTGCTGCTGCAACCCGTGGACCTGCAGTTCGACCCGGCTACCGGGCGTGCCGCCATCGTGCCGCGCGCCTCCGAGCCGCGCCTTGACCTGGAGCCCTTCGAAGCCGCCACCCCGGGCAGCGCCGAGTCGGAGGCGCGCGCCGCGCTGCGCGCCGCCGACGAGGTCACGCCCTTCGACCCCGAGACCTGGAACGGCGCGCTCGCTCCGGTCACGCGCTGGCTCGAAGGTGCCGGCCTGCTCGAGCCGGGCTGGCGCATCGGCGGCTGGGTGCTGTTCGCCCGCACGCGCGGCGGCGGCCCGCTGGCCGAGGACCTGGATCGCTTCGCCCGCTCGCTGGCCGCGCCCGGCGCGGAGGTGGCGCTGCCGGCAGCGGCAGCGGCGCTCGTGACCGAGCCCGCCACCGAGGCGCGGCGCGTGACCCTGCCGCGCTTCCGCGGTCTCGCCGGCGACCGCGCCGATGGCAACGGCGCATCCCGCGAGCTGTGCTTCCCCAAGCCCTACAACGACGAGCAGGTGCGCATCGCCCAGCTGCTCGAGGCCCACGACGGCGTGGTGGTGCAGGGCCCGCCGGGCACCGGCAAGACCCACACCATCGCCAACATCATCTGCCACAACCTGGCCCAGGGCCGGCGCATCCTGGTCACGTCCATGAAGGACCCGGCGCTCGAGGTGCTGCGCGAACACCTGCCGGCGGCTCTGCGGCCGCTGGCCGTCACCCTGCTGGGCGCGGGGCGCCCTGACGGCGACCAGTTCGACCAGGCCATCGAGGCCATCGCGCGCGAGCTGCAGAACCTGGACGCCGACGCGGCCGAGGCACATCTCGCGGGCCTGTCGCGCCAGCTCGACCTGCTGCACGGCCGGCTCGCCTCCATCGACACGGCCCTGGGCTCGCTGGCCGGACAGGAGCTCGACCGCATCCGGCTCGATGGCGAGTCGCTCACCACCGCCGACGCCGCGGCCGAGGTGGCCGCCGCCGCGGTGCCGTGCGACTGGATCCCCGATGCGCTCGGCAGCGAGCCGGCGCACGCGCCGCGCTTCTCGGAGGGCGACGTGCGCGCATTGCTCGACGCCTGTGCGCGGCTGGGGCCCATGATCGAGCACGCCGGCCGCACGGTACCCCCGCCGGCCGACCTGCCCGATGGCGCCACCCTGCTGCGCCTGCATCGCCAGGTGACGGGGCTGCTGGCGGAATCCGCCAGCGGCGAAGGACTGCCGGTGGCCACGGGGACGGCCGCTGCGGACCCTGGTCGGCTGGCGGCGCTCGCCACCGCGCTGGCGAACCTTCGCAGCCTGCGCGAGGCCGTCGCCGCCTCGGCCGACCCGTGGGCGCCCGGCCTGCTGCGCAGCCTGCGCGCCGGCGAGCGGCGCGAGGCCATGGCCATTCTCGAGGCACTGGGTGCCGAACTCGAACAGGCCGAGGATGCACGCCAGCGCTTCGTGGCACGCCCCGTGAACGCCCCCCAGGGCGCCGAGCGCGACGCCGTACTGCTTGCCGCCACCCAGAACCTCGCCAGCGGGCGCAGCGCCTTCGGCCTCGCGAGCGCGTTCTTCCGTGCCGAGGCGAAGCAGCGGCTGTCCAGCTTCGAGGTGGAGGGCAACGCCCCCGCCGGCCCGGAGGCGTGGAAACACGTCACCGACTTCCTCGAACTGCAGGCGCGCTGGCGCACGCTCGCCGCGCGCTGGAACGCGGTGGCGGCCGAACTGGGCCTCGCGCCGGTGGCCGACGACGATCCCGCCGAGGGCCCGAAGGCGGCGGCGCAGTATGCGCGCGTGCGACGTTTGCAGGCGCAGGTGCGCGACGAGACGGCGCTGGAGCGCGGCGTGCTCGATGTGTTCCCCGGCTGGACGCGGGCCCACGCCATCGCCGCCGATCCCGAAGCGCTGGGCGAACTCGAGGTGGCGCTCCAGCAGCAGCTGCACGGCCACGGCCTGGCCAGCGTGTGGGCCGAGCGCGACGCCCTCGACCGCCGCCTGGCGCAATCCGGCAGTCCGGTCACCGAGCGCATGCGCCGCTTCGTCGCAGCGCGGCTGGGCCGTCCGGGCGTGAGCGACGCGGCGCTGCTCGAAGGCTGGTCGGCACTACTCGAGGAGCGCACCCGGCTCGCCGCCGCCGCACCCGATCTCGACACGGTCCAGCGCGTGGCCGATGCGATCGAGGCCTCGGGCGCGCCGCTGCTCGCCGCGCGCGTGCGCGCCCACGGCGGCACCGGGCTGCCGCCCGCCGACCGCTGGCTGCCCGCCTGGCGACTCAAGCGCCTGGCAGGACGGCTGGGCGCGGGTGACCTCCAGGAGCGCACCGAACGTCTCGCGCGCCAGCGCCTGGACGTGGAGCACGACCTGGCGAGCGCCTACCACGATCTCGCCGTCACCCGCACCTGGTACGAGCTGGCCCGCAACGCCACGCCCGCGGTGCGCGCGGGGCTGCAGGCCTACCTCAACGCCACCCAGAAGCTCGGCAAGGGCACGGGCAAGCGCGCGGCACGCTACCGGCGCGATGCGCGCGAGGCGGCCGCCGAGGCCCAGCGCGCCATCCCCTGCTGGATCATGCCCCACCACCGCGTGGCCGAGACGCTGCCCTCCGAGTGGGGCCTCTTCGACCTGGTGATCGTGGACGAGGCCTCCCAGTCCGACCTGTCCGCGCTGCCGGCCATCCTGCGCGCGCGCCGGCTGCTGGTGGTGGGCGACGACCGCCAGGTCTCGCCCGACGGCATCGGCCTCGAGGAGAAGCGCATCGTCGAGCTCATGGAGCGCCACCTGCAGGAACAGGTGCCGCTGCTGCGCGCCCAGATGTCGCCCGAGCGCTCGGCCTACGACCTGGCGCGGGTGGCCTTCGCCGACGCGGTGGTGATGCTGCGCGAGCACTTCCGCTGCGTGGCGCCCATCATCGAGTACTCCAAGCGCGAGTTCTACGGCCACCAGCTCATCCCGCTGCGCCTGCCCCCGGCCACGGAGCGGCTCGACCCGCCGCTCGTGGACGTGCTGCTGCCCCACGGTGCGCGCGAGGGCGACGTGAACCCCGCGGAGATCGACTGGATCGTGAACGAGATCTCGCGCATCACGCTGGACCCGGCCTTCGCCGGTCGCAGCATCGGCGTGGTGTCGCTGCTGGGCGAGGAGCAGGCGCAGCGCATCTGGGAGCGGCTGCTCGACGCGCTGCCTCCGGAGACGCTGCGCCGCCACGCCATCAGCTGCGGCGATGCGCGCACCTTCCAGGGCCGCGAGCGCGACGTGCTGTTCCTGTCCATGGTGGTGTCGGGCCCGGGCAGCATCGCGCCGCTCACCCGCGACGTGTTCCAGCAGCGCTTCAACGTGGCCGCCTCGCGCGCCCGCGACCGCATGGTGCTGGTGCGCTCGGTGGACGCGGACCAGCTCTCGCCGGCGGACCGGCTGCGCCGCGGCCTGATCGCGCACTTCGCCCAGCCCTTCCACGAAGCCGCCCCGGCCCCGGGCGACCCGCGCGACCTGTGCGGCTCGTCGCTGGAGCGCGCCGTTTACGACTGGCTCACCAGCCGCGGCTACCGCGTCACGCCGCGCGTGCCCGTGGGCGCCATGCACATCGACCTGGTGGTGGAAGGCGAGGGCGACGCGCGCCTGGCCATCGCCTGCGACGGCGACCGCGGCGAGACCGCGGGCCAGTGGCTGGAGGAACTGCGGCGCCAGCGCACACTCGAGCGGGTGGGCTGGCGCTTCTGGCGCTGCTTCGCCTCGGCATGGGTGCAGCGGCCCCAGGCCGTGGAGCGCAGCCTTGAGGCGGCGCTGCGCCAGCAGGGCATCGTGCCCGCGGGGCAGGAGCGGCGCCGGGCCGCGGATCACGTGCCGCGGCGGATGACGGCCTGAGCGTCGCCGGGGGCGGTCGTTCACGCACCCGTGCCGGTCGCGGCCCGGGCGTCCGGGCGAGGCCGGCACGCGGGCCGTGCCGCGCTCAGCCTGCGTACTTCGCCATGAAGCCGCGGTCGATGCGGTCCTTCCAGCGCCACACCCAGTCGCCCTCGAAGCTCAGGCGGCCCCGCGAGGCGATGGCGTGGCGCGTGCCAGTGCTGATGAGCGCCAGCGCCTTGCGCTGAAGCGAGAAGCGCTTCGGCTGCTGGCCGGCCATCGCGCGCCTGATGTTCTCGGCCAGCGGCGGGCC
The DNA here is from genome assembly GCA_964641005.1 of uncultured Rhodocyclaceae bacterium. Classification (GTDB taxonomy): domain Bacteria; phylum Pseudomonadota; class Gammaproteobacteria; order Burkholderiales. The sequence continues at coordinate 20,609 of CAZXJW010000007.1, read as the reverse complement.
CTGGCGCACGGCGTAGACGCCGGATTTCGGCCGCGGCCGGCCCAGGATGGAAGCCACGTCGCCGGCGGCGAACACGTTGGGATGGGACACCGAGCGGAGCGTGTGGTCCACCAGCACGAAGCCTGCATCGTCCAGTGCCAGCCCCGTGCCGCGCAGCCACTGGGGGGCCGCGGCGCCGGTGGTCCACACGGCGCAGTCCGAAGGCACCACCGCACCGTTGGCGAGCACCAGACCCTCGGCCGTGGCGCGCTCCACGCGTGCGCCGGTGAGAAGTCCCACGCGCGAGCGCCGCAGCGCCGCCTCCACACGCCGGCGCACGCCCTCGGCGTGATCGGGCAGGATGCGCGCACCCTGGGTGACCACCGTGACGTCGCAGGGCTGGGTGTCCACCAGCGCGGTGTCGAGGCGGTGGCGCAGCGCGAGGGCGAGTTCCACGCCGCCGGCGCCGCCACCCACCACCGTGATGCGCAGCGGGCGCTGCTGCGCTTCCACCAGCACCGCCTCCCACACCTCGAGGAAGAAGTTCACCGGCTTCACCGTCACGCCGTACTCGCCCGCGCCCTCGATCTGGCGCACCGGGGGCGTGGAGCCCACGTCGAGCGAGGCGAACTGGAAGGCGATGTCGTACCCGTCGCCCAGACGGGCAATGCCGGCCTTGGCGTCCATCTCCACCACCGCGCCCTGGCGGAACACCACGTTGCTGCGCATGCACAGCCCGGCGAGATCGATGTGGCATTCGCGCCACGTGTAGTGGCCGGCCACGAGGCCGGGCAGCATGCCCGAGTAGGGCGTGTCGGGCGCGGGACTCACCAGCACCACCTCGGTGTCGAGCGGACGCTGGCCGCCGAGCTGGCGCACCACCTCCACGTGGGCATGGCCTCCGCCGACGAGCAGCACGCGCTTCACGCGCAGGCACCCAGGGTGCGGCGCACCGCTCGCGCGCGCGTCATGCAGCCACCCCGTCCGCGAGGCCCTGCAGCAGCGCGGCCGCGTCGGCGCGCAGGCGCAGCCGCGCGAGATCCTCGGGGCGGTCGAGATCATCGCGGGCGGGCAGTTCCACAACCCGCCAGCCCAGGGCGGACATGCGGGCGCGGGTTAGCCCGGCCACGCGTTCGGTGCCCCAGGGCATGTCGGCGAACAGCGAGGGATCGTGACGCTTGAGGCCCAGCAGCCAGTAGCCGCCGTCGGTGGCGGGACCGAGCACCGCGTCGGCACCGTCGGCCAGCGCGCCGGCAGCGATGCGGAAGTCGGCCTCGGTGGCATCGGGCACGTCGGTGCCCACCAGCAGCGCGGCTTCTCGCGTGGCCAGCGACTCGCGGAAGGCCCGCCCCATGCGCGCACCCAGTTCCCCCTTGCCCTGGGGAGCGAGCCTCACCCCGAGCTGCCGTTGGCAGAGCTCGAAGAACGGATGCCTGGTGTCGGGAGCGCAGCGCAGCTCCACCGGACCGGTGCCCGCACCGCAGGCGGTGGCGAGCATGCGCCGCGCGAGCCTGGCGGCCAGGACTGCGGCCGCGCCCTCGGTGAGCGGCGGCACCAGGCGGGTCTTCACCTGGCCCGGATCGGGCGCCTTGGCGAAGACGAGGATGGGGATGTCACCGGCCATGAAGCCGGTATTGTGCCGCGAGGCGGGCTGGGTCCGCACCCAGGAAATAGGAGAGGCGAAGGCGCCACATGAGCAGGATGGTGCGCCACACGCCGTGGCGCTCCCAGCGGCGGCCCGAGGTGGTGACCCGCAGGCGCAGGCAGGCCGGGCGGCCCCGGCGCCCGAGCAGGCGCGACAGGGCGATGTCCTCCATCAGCGCGATGGGCGGAAAGCCGCCCGCGGCGACGAAGGCGTCGCGGCGCACGAACAGGGCCTGGTCGCCGGTGGCGATGCCGGTGAGGCGCGAGCGCAGGTTCATCATCGTGGCGATCACGGGGAGCATCCGGTGGGTACCGGTGATGGTGACGTCGAATCGCCCCCAGAGCGCGCCGGCACCCAGCGCGTCACGGACGGCATCGATGCCGCCCTCCGGCAGGATCGTGTCGGCGTGGAGGAACAGCAGCGCATCGCCCGTTGCCTGCTCGGCGCCGGCGTTCATCTGCGCCGAGCGGCCGCGCGGCGCCTCGATCACGCGGTCGGCCAGCGGCGCGGCGATGGCGCGCGTGGCGTCGCCGCTGCCGCCGTCGGCGACGACCACCTCATGGCCCTGGCACCGGGCGGGCTGCAGCGACGCGAGCAGCGTGCCGATGCCGGCGGCCTCGTCGAGGGTGGGAACGATGATGGACAGGCGCACGGGTGTCGGGTCCGGAGCACGGTCAGGGTCGCCCGTGCGGCAGCGGACGGCGGGATCGTCGAGCGGCGAGAATACCCCGCAACACCGCTCCCGCCCCGGCGGTTACCATACGTCCAAGGGGGACTCCACCATGATTCCTGATCGCATCGAAGTCAGCATCGCCGGGGGCCTGGACTTCCCGCTGCCCCGCATGGCGCGGGTGCGCCAGAAGTTCGACACCACCCGGCTCGAGGACATCGCCGGCGCGGTGCGCGCGCAGATCCGCCGCCCGGAGATCCGCGCGCGGGTGAAGCCCGGCCAGGTGATCGCGGTGGGCTGCGGCAGCCGCGGCATCGCCAACATCGGCCTGATCGCCCGCACCGTGATCGAGGAACTGCGCGCCCTGGGCGCCGAGCCCTTCGTCTTTCCGTGCATGGGCAGCCACGGCGCGGCCACGGCCGAGGGCCAGAAGAAGGTTCTCGAGACCTACGGCATCACCGAGGAGGCCACGGGCGTGCCCATCCGCGCCTCCATGGACACGGTGGTCACCGGCCACCTCGAGGACGGCACGCCGGTGCACATGGACCGCCACGCCGCCGAGGCCGACGCCATCGTGGTGATCAACCGCATCAAGCCGCACACGGGCTTCCGTGGCGCCACCGAGAGCGGGCTCACCAAGATGCTCGCCATCGGCATCGGCAAGATCACGGGCGCGGCCACCTACCACAGCCACGGCATGGACCGCTTCCCCGAGCTGCTGCCGAAGGTGCGCGACGTGAACCTCGCGGCGCGCAACGTGCTGTTCGGCGTGGCCATCGTGGAGAACGCCTACGACGAGACCGCGGTGGTGGAAGCCGTGCCCGCGGAGTCCATCGCCACGCGCGAGCCGCAACTCCAGCAGCTCGCCCAGTCCAACCTGCCGCGGCTGTTCTTCGACGAGATCGACGTGCTGGTGATCGAGGAGATGGGCAAGAACATCTCCGGCGCGGGCTTCGACCCGAACGTCACCGGCCGCAACCGGCGCAACGTGCAGTGGGTGGCGAAGCCCTTCGTGAAGAAGATCGTGGTGCTGGGGCTCACCCGGGTGTCGCACGGCAACGCCACGGGGATCGGCAGCGCCGACGTCATCACCATGCGCCTGTTCCGCGAGCTCGACGTGGCCTCCACCTACGCCAACGTGATCACCGCGGCCAACCTCGACGGCGCCGCCATTCCCATCGTGATGAACGACGACCATGACGCCATCGCGCTCGCGGTGAAGACGGTGGTGCGGGTCAAGCCGGACGACTGCCGCATCGTGCGCATCCGCAACACCCTGCACCTTTCCGAGATCGAGGTCTCCGAGCCGATGCTCGCCGAGCTCCGCGCACGGCCGGAGAGCTTCGAGGTGCTGTCGGAGCCGCAGCCGCTGTCCTTCGACGCCCAGGGCAACCTGCCGCCGCTGGCGGACGCGATCGAAGCGGCCGCCTGAGCAGCCGCCGCACCCCCTGAACGCACCGGGGCGGCCTCTGGCGGCCGCCCCGGTGGCATGCCGATGCCAACCGCGGGTCAGGCGATCCGCGCGCGCCGCCGGGCGAGTGCACCGATGGCCAGCAGGCCGACGCCGAGCATGGCGTAGGTGGAGGGCTCGGGAACCGGCGCAATGCCGCGCAGTTCCCACACCGAGTCCTGGAAGTCATCGTCGCCATTCACCCGCTCGAAGTTCACGAGGTAGCGCACCTCATCGATCTCCTTGCCGCCGGAGGTCACCCTGACCACGGCGCGGTAGGTGATCATGTGGTCGAGCACCGAGCCTCCGGAGACGATGTTGTCGTAGGGCGTGCCGGCCTCGTCGTTCGAGCTGTAGGTCCGGACGTTGCCCGTGAGCGGCGAGCGGTACAGCAGTTCCGTCGGGGACGCGCCGATGGAGACGGTGGAGAAGCCCGCCGTCTGGTCCGAGAAAAACGCGGCACCGATGCCGGGCACCACGCCGTCGTTCTTCGAGGGCGTGTACTGGGTGAGGCTGAGGTCGGAGGTGACCACCCGGTTGCCGCCGCCGAGCAGCGTCCGGTCATTGGAGCCCGCGAACGCCGTGAACGAGCCGCCCGTTCCGAAGCCGGTGAACGAATCCCCCGAGTTGCTGAGGTAGTGCGCCCAGATGCGCACGCCCACGCCGGCCGCGGGGTCGAGCGCGAACCAGAGCTTGTCGAAGTCGTCGTCCACGCGGGAGATCGAGAGGAGCCGGCTGCCGTAGCTCTTCGCGTAGACGGCGGTGATGGAGTCGTCGCCGAAGTAGTCGTTGGACGACTGGCCGGGCGCGAGGCCACAGGTCCCGCCTGCCGATCCGTCGCTGTTGCCGGTGATGCAGCGCTCCGAGCCGTTGTTGTTGCCGTAGGTGAACACCGGGGTCGTGGTGATGGCGTGGGCAAGGGGCGCCGCCAGGGCGATGGCAACACCCGCCACGAGGCTGAGTTTCCGAAGGTGCATGGACCAGGTCTCCAGGGGAGGAACGAGATGCGGTGGCGTCGAGATGCAGCGACGCCCAGAACCTCACGTTACGTAAGATTCAAAATCTCCGCAATTGTGAGATTTTCCCGTCCTGCCCGGGAATATCCCGGTTCTATTTCACATGGCGAAAACGCCAGACCTCGAGCGCCTCACGGGCTGGACACGATCGTCGCCATGGCCCGGGCGCCGGCATCGTCGCTGGCGGCGAGCCCCTCCACCACGCCCAACCGGTTGGCGGCCGGCTGGTTCTGGCTCACCTTCCACTTGCCCTCCAGCCGATCGATGACGATCTCGATGCCCACGATGGCCTGGAGCATCTTCGCCACGTAGTCCTCGGGCGCGTCGGACACGGCCCAGGGGTGGGTGAAGCGCGCCTCCTGGCGATCGGTGAGCGCGCTTACCTGTCGATGGACCCACTGCGGGTCGTCGTGCACGTGCAGCCTGCCGTGGGCATGCACCACCACGTAGTTCCACGTGGGCACCACCTTGCCATGCTCGCGCTTGGTGGGATACCAGGACGGACTCACGTAGCTCGCGGGGCCCTGGAAGATGGCGAGAGCCTCGACGGCCGCCCCGCCCGTGCGCCACATGCCGTTCTGGCGTGCCACGTGGCCGCGCAGCACGCCCCGTTCGCCTTCGTCCGGGAACAGGTGCAGGGGAACGTGGTTCGCTTCCAGCCCGCCAGCGCCGAGAGTGATCACCGCGGCGAGCGGCTGGGCGTTCATGAGCGCGTGCAGGACCTCCACGCGGCTTTCGTCGAAATGGGGCGGGATGTACATGGCCTCTGCCGGAAATCGTCCGGGCGGGCGCACGGACGTCGATGCAGAGCCTAGCCCATCGCGACGAAATCGTGTCGCGTTCGGCCAAGTACAGCCCTCGCGGGGTCGGCTACCATGCCAAGGGCCTGATGCCCGGGTCGCCGGAAGCGGCGAGGCATCCAACCCAGGAGGACTTCATGCCCGTTCACGCAACCACTCGCCCGGGGCCCGTCGCCCTGGCCGCGGCCCTCGCCATCGCGGCAACCCTGCTTCCCCAGGTCGCATCGGCCCAGGCAGTGCCCTCGACCCCGGCCCGCGAGAACGGCCTCACGCTCTACGCCGGCACCCGCTTCGGCGGCAGCTTCACGGACGTGAACACCGGCAAGACCTGGGAGCTGCAGGATGGTGGCAGTTTCGCCGGCGCGCTGGACATCGGCATCGACCGCCAGACCCAGTTCCAGGTGTTCGTCGGCCACCAGAACTCCTCGCTGAAGGCGAGCGGCTTCTCGTCCACCACCGACAACTTCGGACTCGACGTCACCTACTACCACGTGGGCGGCACGTACTTCTTCCAGCAGGTGGGTCGCGGCGCCTACGTGGTGGGCGGTCTCGGCGCCACGGTGCTCAAGCCCGAGCAGTCGGGCCTCAATTCCGAGACCAAGGCCTCCGCCAACATCGGCATCGGCTACATGATCCCGCTCGGGCGCCACTTCGCCGTGCGCCTGGAGGCCCGCGGCTACGGAACGCTGCTCAACAACTCCGGCGGCATGTTCTGCGGCGGTGGCGGCTGCGCGGTGTCCATCAAGGGCCAGACCTTCACGCAGGGCGAAGTGATGGCCGGGGTGTCGCTGCGCTTCTGATCGGGGGCTGGCGCGACGCATGCGCCAGCGCGATCATCCGTGGCCATGATCCAGTCCAGCGAGCTCCCGCGCAGGGCCCTCCTGCTCAGCGTCCTGGCCATCGTGGCCGTGGCGGTGAGCGTGGGGCTGGGTGTCACGCTGTTGCGCCCCATGCCGCCGCGCACGCTGGTGATGGCCACCGGGCCCGAGGGCAGCGCCTACCGCGAGATCGGCCTGCGCTACCGCGAGCTGCTGGCGCGCGATGGCATCACCGTGGAGCTGCCCGGCTCGAATGGCTCGGTGGACAATCTTGCAAGCCTGTCCGATCCCGGCTCGGCCGTGAGCGTGGCGCTGCTGCAGGGCGGCATCGCCCCGGAGTCGAAGCGTGCCGACGGATCGCTGGTGTCGCTGGGCACGGTCTTCCTCGAGCCGCTGTGGTTCTTCCACAACCAGGGGTGGGACGCCACCGGTGCGCAGATACTCAAGGACCGACGGGTGTCCATCGGCGTGCCGGGCAGCGGCACGCGCGCCATGGCCGACCTGCTCCTGAAGGTGAACCACTTGCCCGAGGGCTATACGCAGTTCGTCGCGTTGTCGCCCCTGGAATCCACCGAGGCCCTGCTCGCCGGCAAGATCGACGCAGCCTTCATTTCCGCGCCGTGGACCGCACCCGCCGTGCAGCGGCTCGTGACCTCCGGTCGCGTGGCGCTGTTCAGCTATCCGCGCGCCGACGCTTACGTGGCGCTGTTCCCCTTCCTCACGCGGCTGGTGCTGCCCATGGGCGTGGCCGACATGGGCGCCAACATCCCGCCGCGCGACGTGACGCTGTTCGCGCCCAAGGCGAGCCTGGTGGTGCGCAGGGACGTGCATCCGGCCCTGCAGTACCTGCTGCTTCAGGCGGCCGCCCGGATCCATGCGCGGCCCGACATCTTCCAGGCCGCGGGCCGCTTCCCCGCCGCCGAGGCCGACGATTTCCCGCTGTCGGAGCACGCGAACCAGTACCACAAGTCCGGTCCGCCCTGGCTGCAACGCTACCTGCCCTTCTGGATGGCGGTGCTGGTGGGCCAGGCGCTGCTGTTCCTGATCCCGGTGGTGGGCATCCTCTATCCGGTGCTGAGGGGCGCGCCGGCGCTGTATGCCTGGACCATGCGCCGGCGCATCTACCGGCTGTACGGCGAGCTCAAGTTCCTGGAGGCGGACGTGGAGGCTGCGCCCGGCGGCTCCGACCCCACCGCCCTGAGCCGCAGGCTCGACGCCTTCGAGAGCCGGGTGAACCGGTTCCGCATCCCGCGGCCCTTCGTGCCGATGCTCTACACCCTCAAGCAGCACATCGTTCTGGTGCGGGCGAGGATCGAGTCACGCGCGCGAGGCCCCGCCCCCTGACCGCAGGGCATCCAGGCCCGACGGCGGGCCAAGGTGCGACACGGGTCAGCGCAACCCGCCGCTCTCGAGGGCCGCTGCCATGGGCACCACCTCCGCCACGCTGCGAAAGGCCGGCGAGGACTCGATTGCATTCCGGAACGCCTCCAGCGACGGCCAGTCGGCCGACACGGTGCTGAAGCGCGAGATGTTCGCGCGGCCGCCGGGCTCGAACATGAGCGTGATCCCTGCCACCCAGTCGGTGTCGGCCTCGTCGCCGCGCATGCGCAGGCGGCGCAGCAGGCTCACCTTGAAGCCCGTGGCGCAGCCCTCGGACCAGCCGCCATAGCGATAGACCAGATCGTCGGAAAGGGCATCGGGCGCGAGCTGGCCTGGCGGCAGGGCCACGTACCAGGCCAGCATCTCGTCCACCATGCCGCGCACGCCCAGCGAGGACACGTCCACGTTGCGACGCGCGACGAAGGCCTGCAGGGCGGACAGCAGCGAGTAGGAGTTGATCATGGACACGCTTCCTCGACAACGACCCCGCGTTGCCCCTTCAGGTTAGCCGGGAATGCGGCTTCAGACGAGCAGGATGTCCTCCACCCCCACCGCGGGTGCGCCGGACAGCGTCGCCAGCAGCACCTGGCCGCCGGCCGCGAGGCCGTTGGCGTCATAGTAGAGGCGTCCGTTGAGCGTGTCGTAGACGATGCGGTCGTCCGCCTGCGGCGGCTGCACGTAGCTCCCGTCGAGCCCGCCGACGATGGAGGCGAAGGGCGTGGCGGCCAGGTTGGTGCGGGCGGGCAACGCCGGGAAGGCGGCCCGCGAGAACACCAGCAGGTCCTCGCCCGGCGTGAAATCCTGGATGACGTCCGGGCCCGCGAGGGATGCCACGACATCGAACACGAACAGGTCGGCACCCGCACCGCCGGTGAGCGTGTCCACGCCGGTGCCCCCCGACAGCGAATCGTCGCCCGCGCCACCCGAGAGGACGTCGTTGCCCGCGCCGCCAAGGAGCGTGTCGGCGCCGTCCTCGCCCTCGAGCAGGTCGGCACCGGTGCTGCCGTCGAGGCGGTCGCGGTCGTCCCCACCGCGCAGGGTGTCGTCGCCGAGGCCGCCGAGCAGCGTGTCGTTGCCCGCCGCCCCGGTGAGCAGGTCCCTGCCGTCGAGCCCCGAGAGCAGGTTGGCGGCCTCGTTGCCCAGCAGGTCGTTGTCGGCCGCGTTGCCCGTCCCGTTGCGCGCGGCCGATCCGGCGGCAAGCTCGAGAGCTTCCACGTGGAGCGCCAGCGTCCACGACAGCACGGACGACACCACGCGATCGGCGCCCCCGCCAACGGATTCCACCACGGTGTCGAGCGCATGATCCACCACGTAGGCATCGTCACCCGCTCCGCCGATCATCCGGTCGATGCCGATGCCGCCGTCCAGGCGATCGTTGCCCGCGCCGGCCTCCAGCACATCGTTGCCCTCGCCGCCCTGGAGCGTGTCGTCGCCCTCGCCGCCCACCAGCACGTCGTTGCCGCCAAGCCCGGCGAGGAGGTTGCCCGCCACGTTGCCCACGATGCGGTTGCCCAGCGCGTTGCCCGTGCCCTGCACGAGCGCCGGCGCGTCGAGCACGAGGTGCTCCACGTGATCCCCGAGCACCAGTCCGTCGATGCGCGCGAACAGGGTGTCGATCCCGCCGGGGGCGAGCTCCACCACCTGGTCGCCCGCGTCGTCCACCACGTAGCTGTCGTTGCCGATGCCGCCGGTCATGACGTCGACCCCGGCGCCGCCATCGAGGCTGTCGTTGCCCGTTCCTCCGGAGACCGTGTCGTCGCCTGCCCCGCCTGACAGCGTGTCGTTGCCCAGGTTGCCGTCAAGCGCGTTGGCGGCGGTGTTGCCGACGATGCGATCATTCAGCGCGGAGCCGTTGCCGCCGATGCCGCCCGCCGCCTCGGCCAGGAGGAGCTGCTCCACGTGCAGTGGCACCGTGATGGTGATGGAGGCCTCCACAACGTCGGTGCCGCCGCCGGCGAGTTCCACCACCAGGTCGCCCGCGTCGTCCACCACGTAGCTGTCGTTGCCCGCGCCACCCGCAAGGCGGTCCGCGCCGGTGCCGCCGTCGAGCGCATCATTGCCGGCGCCGCCGTCGAGGGAATCGGCGCCCGCGCCGCCGGACAGGACATTCGCCGCGAGGTTGCCCACGATCTGGTTGCCCAGGTCGTTGCCGCCGCCGGACAGCGGTGCCGTGCCCGCCAGCACCAGGTGTTCCACGTGCGCGGGCAGCACGAAATCCACCGAGGCGAACACCCGGTCGATGCCCTGCAGCTCGGCCTCGACCACCACGTCACCCGGATCGTCCACCCGGTAGAGATCCTCGCCTGCGCCGCCGGCGAGGATGTCGGCGCCGGTCCCGCCGTCGAGGCTGTCGTTGCCCGCGCCGCCATCGAGGCTGTCGTTGCCGGCGCCGCCGAGCAGCGTGTCGTTGCCGCTGCCGCCGAAGGCGGTGTCGTCGCCATCGAGACCCGACACCACGTTAGCGCCGCCGTTGCCGCGCAGCAGATTGTCGAGACCGTTCCCCGTGGCCGCGAGGGACAGTGCCCCGGAGAGGAACAGGTCTTCGAGGTGCAGTCCGAGGATCCGGGAGACGGCGCTCACCACCAGGTCGCGGCCCTCGCCTTCGTTCTCCACCACCACGTCCAGGACGGAATCCACGAAGTAGGTGTCGTCACCGACACCGCCGGACAGGCGATCCACGCCCAGCCCGCCGGAGAGCTCGTCGGCGCCCTCGCCCCCGTCGAGCGTGTCGTTGCCGGCACCGCCGTCGAGGATGTCGTCGCCCTCGCCGCCGGTGAGCACGTCGTTGCCGCCGCGGCCGGCAAGCAGATCGCTGCCACCCAGGCCCGAGATCCGGTTGGCCTGCTCGTTGCCGGTCAGGCTCTCGGCGGTGGCGGCGCCTTCCACGTCGAAGAGCCCGAAGCCCGCGAGCACGAGCACCTCCACGTTCGCGAAGCGCTCCGTCATCCTCAGCGTGATCGCCGGCCCCACGTGGCCATGCAGCACCGTCACCGCGTCCACCTCGGGCAGGTCGGCCTCGATCACCGTGTCGGCGGCATCGTCCACGAAATAGACGTCGGCGCCCTCGCCTCCCTCGAGCCGGTCGACGCCCACCCCGCCACGCAGCGAATCGTTGCCCGCGCCGCCCTCGAGGGTGTCGTTGCCGCTGCCGCCCATGAGCACGTCGTCGCCGTCGAGCCCGCGCAGCAGGTTGGCTCCCGCGTTTCCGACCAGCACGTTGGCCAGCGCGTTGCCGGTTCCCGACAGGCCTGCGGTCCCCTGCAGCCCTAGGTTCTCCACGTGGTCGGGGAGGATCCAGTCGAGCAGGGCGAGCACCGCATCGATGCCCTCGCCGGCGCGCTCCTGCACCGTGTCGCCGGGATCGTCCACCACGTACACGTCGTCGCCGGCATCCCCCGCCAGGCTGTCGGCGCCCTGGCCGCCGTCGAGGCGGTCCCGGCCGTCGCCGCCGAGCAGCGAGTCCGCGCCCGCGCCGCCCGCCAGGACATCGTTGCCCTCGAGGCCCGACAGCTGGTCATCGCCCGCGAGGCCGTTCAGGACGTCCGCCAAAGCGGTGCCCGACAGGCTGTCGTTGCCGATGGTGCCGTTTCGCAAGGCCATGGGATCGGGGGATCCGCCGTTGCAGGCGGGATGGAACAAGGGGCTCCGATGCTAACGCATTGGAGTTGCGTTTGCATTGGAATGGCGACTGAACGCAGTCAGCGGTCAGCGGATGAATCCGCGGCTCACCTCGCGGAACAGGTCCGTGCCTGCCCGATGCAGCCACTCGAAGGCCACCATCTCGCGCGACACCACCGACACGCCGTGTTGCCGGAATCGCTCCAGGGCGAGATCACGGTCCGGGGGCCGGCGGGAACCGGTCGCCTCCGCCACCACGAACACCTGCGTTCCGCGCGCCGCGAGCTCGAGCACGGTCTGCAGCACGCACACGTGGGCCTCGGTACCGCAGACCACGAGCTGGGGGCGATGCCAGGCGGGCAGGTCCTCGAAGCAGCCTTCGGCCACGCAGGAGAAGTGCATCTTGGTGCGCACCGCGTCCGCGGGCAGCGCGGCGGCGAGCTCCGGGGCGGAGGCGCCGAGGCCCTGGGGATACTGCTCCGAGCACAGCACGGGCACGCCGACGCGTCTGGCCACCTCCACCAGCCAGATGCAATTGGCGAGCACCTGCGGGCCGTCGTGGATGGCGGGCAGGAGGCGGGACTGGACGTCGACGACCAGCAGGGTGGAGGTTTCGGCGCGAAGAAGCGGCGAAGTCATGGTTCCGAGACGTTCAATGGCGATTGCATCGACATGTGCACAGGCAAGATTCCTTCTGCGAGGCTGCTAGCGAGCGTCGTTGAGCGCCCAGTCATACTCGATCGTCACCGCTTTCGCGGAGCCGTTCCGGACCGCCTTCCGATCCTCCACCCGATCCGCCAGCAGCTCCGCGTGCCGTCCCAGGAACTGCTCCACCGACCCGATCCCCCGATACCCCGCCGTGAAGTCCTTCCTGTACCACTCGAAGATCTTCGAAACCTCCAGCCGCCCGTCCACGAACCGGTTCCGCGTCCGATCGGACAGGAACCTCCGGGTCTGCTCCTCCAGCTGCGCGTCCAGCCACTCCGCCACGTAGGCCTCCTCCCGCAGCATCGGGCAGCCCACCGAGGCGCAGTTCACCGCGAAGTGGATCCGCGGCTCGTCGAACACGCCCGGCGCGCGGATGGTGTCGTGCTCGATGCCATCCAGGCTCATGGGCCTGCCCAGCAACGTGAAGAACTTGTCCTTCCACGGATTCCCGAACACCGTGCCGAAGTCGCGGATCGACTTCAGGTCCGGATAGCGCGTGAGCACCTTCTCGATGGTGAACGCGTTGTAGGCGTTGATCAGGAAGGCGAGCTGCTCGGGCTTCTTCCACGCGCCGTACTCCGTCGGCTTCACCGCCGAGAGCGTGTCGAGGTAGGCCTTCAGCGCCGCGCGGTCCTGGGCGAAGGCGGCGTAGCGCACCTTCGAGGCCTTGCCGCCGTCGACCAGCACCACGTGCTTCTTCAGCAGCGCAGTCCACGCGGCATGGGTGTGGTCGAAGGCGCTTGCGGGCAGCGCGGCCGTCAGCAGCAGGGCGGCAAGAACCAGGTTGCGGATCATCGCAGCGTTCCTCTTCGCTTCAACCACGCATCCACGCGTGGTAGCGCTCCAGCCACTTCAGCGCCCCCGCCGGTGCGTGGGCGCGCTTCCAGTTGCCGGCCACGTACTTGTTGGCCTCGGCGAGCGTCGGATAGACGTGGATCGTGCCGAGGATGCGGTTCAGGCCGATGCCGTTCTTCATGGCGGTGACGAACTCGGAGATCAGGTCCCCGGCGTGCTCGCCCACGATGGTGGCGCCGAGGATGCGGTCCTTGCCCGGCGCGGTGATCACCTTCACGAAGCCGTGCGCCTCGCCATCGGCGATGGCGCGGTCCAGGTCGTCGATGCCGTAGACGGTCACCTCGTGGGCGATGCCCTTCTCCTTCGCCTCGGTCTCGTTGAGCCCCACGCGCGCCACTTCAGGCTCCGTGAAGGTGGCCCAGGGGATCACGGAGAAATCCGCGCGGAAGCGCCGGAACGTGCCGAACAGGGAGTTCACCGCCGCGTACCACGCCGTGTGCGCGGCCGTGTGGGTGAACTGGTAGGGCCCGGCCACGTCGCCGCAGGCGTAGATGTTGGGGAACCTCGTGGCCATGAACTCGTTCACCTCCACGGTGCGGGCCTTCGACACTGGGATCCCCAGCGCCTCGAGCCCGTAGCCCGTGGTGTTGGCCACCCGCCCCACGGCGCACAGCAGCAGGTCGAAGCGGATGCGCACCTCGCGCCCGTCGTGCTCGGCCACCAGCACCTTCTGCTCGCCTTCGCGCTCGAAGCGCAGGGCCTTGTGGCCGGTGCGCACGTCCACGCCCTCGGCGCGGAAGCGCTCCATCACCAGCGCCGACACTTCCGGGTCCTCGCGGATCATCAACCGCGGCAGCATCTCCACCTGCGTCACCCGCGAGCCCAGCCGAGCGAAGCACTGCGCCAGCTCGCAGCCGATGGGGCCTCCGCCGAGCACCAGCAGGCGCCCGGGCAGCGCGCGCAGGCCCCACAGCGTGTCGGAGGTGACGTAACCCGTGTCCTCGATGCCGGGAATGGGCGGCACGAAGGGCCGCGCACCGGCCGCCACCACGATGCCGCGGGTGGACAGCCGTTGCGTGCCGGTGGCGGTGGTCACTTCGACCTCCCAGGGCGACACGATCCGCGCCTCTCCCTGGAGGCACTCCACGCCCAAGGCGGTGTAGCGCTCCACCGAGTCGTGGGGCTCGATGTCGCGGATCACGCGCTGCACGCGCTCCATCACCTCGGCGAAGTCGAAGTCGGCGCTCGCCGAGCGGATGCCGAACTCCTGCGAGCGGCGGATGTGGGACAGCAGCTTGGCCGAGCGGATCAGCGCCTTCGAGGGCACGCAGCCGGTGTTCAGGCAGTCGCCGCCCATGCGGTGCTTCTCCACGAGCGTCACCTTCGCCTTCACCGCGGCGGCGATGTAGGCCGACACCAGCCCCGCCGACCCGGCCCCGATCACCACCAGGTTGCGGTCGAAGCGCGCCGGCTTCTTCCAGCCGGCATACACGCGCCGGGCGCGCACCGTGTCCACGATCTTCTTGGCCACCAGCGGGAACAGCCCGAGCGCCGCGAACGAGGCGAGCAGGCCCGGCGAGAGGATGCCCTTCACCGACTCCAGCCGCGCGAGCTGCGTGCCCGCGTTCACGTAGACGAGCGTCCCGGCGAGCATGCCCACCTGGCTCACCCAGTAGAAGGTGCGGGTCTTCATGGGCGTGAGACCCATGACGAGGTTGATCACGAAGAACGGGAAGGCCGGCACCAGCCGCAGCGTGAACAGGTAGAAGGCGCCTTCCTTCTCCACGCCGGCATTGATGGCGCGCAGCCTGTCGCCGTAGCGGCCCTGGATGGCGTCGCGCAGCAGGAAGCGGCTGGCGAGGAAGGCCAGGGTGGCACCGAGGCTGGAGGCGAAGCTCACGATCACCGTGCCCCACAGCAGCCCGAACACCGCGCCGGCCACCAGCGTCATGAGCGTCGCGCCCGGCAGCGACAGTCCGGTGACCGCCACGTAGGCGGCGAAGAAGGCGCCGGCCACCAGCAGCGGGTTGGCGGCGCGCCACTGCTCCAGCGCGACCTGCTGGCTGCGGAAGTAGTCGAGGCTGATGAAACGCCCGAGGTCGAGCGCGAAGAACGCGCCCACCAGCACGAGCACCACGACGAGCAAGGCAATCCGGCTTCGGGTCATCGGGGGCTCGCGAATCAGGGATGGTGGGACGGCGCGGCAGTGTAGCCGAGCGCCGCGATGGCCCTGATACGGAGATCATCGCCCGGCGGATGCGCGACGCCTGGGGTTCCCCCTTCGCGGAAGCGGGGCGGCCCGCGGTTCCCCCCTTCGAAGAAGGGGGGTCAGGGGGGATTTGCAGCGCTGGAAGTGATAAGCAACCGCCGGCAATCCCCCCTCCCCCCTTCCCTGAAGGGGGGAGAGCCCCTTCAGTCGTTCACGCCCGGCGCCTTCACGGGCTTGGCCGCGTGGGTGAGCGATCCCCCCACCGGCAGTTCATCGCACACCGGACGCGAGCCGGAGTAGGCCACGCGGTCCGGGCTGTGCACGCTCTGCAGGTACTGCTTCTGCAGCGCGTAGGCCTCGAGTTCGCGCTGGTACCAGCGCTCGCAGGCCGCCATGGTGGAGAGTTCGTGCCCCACGTCCTGCAGGTAGTGGACCATCTCGTGCAGCAGGATGGAGCGGTGGAAGAGGTTGGTCTCGGGCCGCAGGTCCTCGGCGAACAGGATTCCCCGGGTGGGCTCGTACATGGCCGACACGCCGCAGCGGGTACCCTCCGGGCAGGCCAGCCCCTCGAGCACCGGGCGCGGGACGCGGCTCACCATGGGCAGGGCTGCGGGCTTGCGGTACTTGGACATCTTCACCGCCGTGCGCAGCAGGTGGTCGGTGAGATCGAGCATGTCCTCGATGACGCCGGTGTCGCGGGGGTTGTCGAACTCGGTGACGCCCTCGTCGCGGTAGACGCCATAGCCGCCGGTGGACTTCACCTTGGCCGGAGCGGTGTCGGCCGCGATGGCGCAGAAGGGGGCGGCCGCCAGGGTGGCGGCGAGGGCGATGCGGGAAAAGGTGCTCAGCATGGTCTGCTCCTTTTCTCCCCCCAGCTTGTTGAACCGGGTAACGGCTCGCGGCGCCACAACTTCAGGGCACCTGCGTCCGATGAACCGGGAAGCGGCGACCGGCTATGCCTGCCGGTGCATCCGGAGCCCGGCGCGCCGCGCGCTTCGAGGCTCGCGACGGCTGCATGCTGCACCGCGGCGGGGCATGCGGCCCGGCCGGTCGCCCCATCGAGGGGCTCGCGGCCGGCCGATCCCTCGGGAATGCGGCCTGCACCCACGGATTCGCATGAACCGGGCCAGCAACCGGCTGGGGAGGACCAGCCGCGCATCCCGGCCCGGTGCCTGCCGGCGGAAACGACGCGCATCTGCGCCCTGCCCCCGCTCAGGCGTCCGAGCCTCGGGCGGACTTGCCCTTCTCGGGCCGGGCGAACTTCTGGTCGAGCTCCTGGGTGCGGGCATCGCCGCGAGCACGCTGATCGCCGCTGAGCGAACCAGCCACCGCCTGGAGCAGGCGCGCGTTCTCGGCCGCCTCCTCGGCGTCCTCCTCGGTGAAGCGCAGGGCCGCCAGCGCATACCAGGCATAGGCCTCCACCGGGTCTGCCTTCGCGCCCAGGCCACGTTCGGTCAGCCGCCCGACGCTGTGCATGGACAGGGCATGCCCGCGCGCCGCGCCGATCTGGTACCAGCGCATGGCTTCCTCGTAGCTCTGGTTGGTGCCCTTGCCCTGCTCGGAAAGGTTGCCGATGTTCCAGTGGGCCAGAGCGTCGCCCTCGCGGGCGGCTTCCTGGTACCACGCCAGCGCGTTCTCGTAGCTCTGCGGCACGCCCTGGCCGTTCTCGTACAGGTCCCCCACGGCGTTCATGGCCCAGGGGTTGCCGCGCTCGGCCGAGCGCATCCACCACTTGAAGGCTTCCTCGTAGTCGCGGGTCACGCCGTGGCCGTTGGCGTAGAGGAGGCCCACGTTGTTCATGGCCGGGGTGTAGCCGGAACGCGCGGCGTGCTTCCACCACAGCATGGCTTCCTTGAAGTCCTGCTGCACGCCGCCCTGGCCGCGCGCGTAGAGCCAGCCGATGTTGGTGGCCGCCTTGGGGTCGGAGCGCTCCATCAGCTTGGACAATTTCTGTCCGTCCAGGTAGTCGGCGCCCGGCTCGGGGATGGTGAAGGTCTCGTCCTGCTGCCCGGCAAACGCGGGCGCGGCGCACAGCGAAAGGATGGTGGCGAGGGTGGTGACGTGCAACTTCAAGGACATGGCGTGATCTCCGTGGGCGGCGTGCGTCGGGTCGACTGCATCGACGGCCACCCCGCCGTCACCGCAGACGCCGATCGGACAGCGCCGGGACGCGCCGAGTTCGGCCGCACCCGCGTGTCGCACGCGCAGCCCAATGCTGCCACGCCTGCGGGCGCGGCGCGAGCCGGCATCAGCTGACGAGGTTGCGCGGCGTGCCCGCCGCCCAGGCCTCGATGTTGCCCACCAGCTGGTCGGCCAGCGCCTGCTGCGCTTCGCGCGACGCCCAGGCCACGTGCGGCGTGAGGATGAAGTTGGGCAGGCGCAGCTCGAGCAGCGGGTTGCCCTCGCGCGGCGGCTCGCGCGTCAGCACGTCGAAGCCCGCGCCGGCAATGGGCCCCTCGAGCAGGGCCTTCACCAGCGCCTGCTCGTCCACCAGCCCGCCCCGGGAGGTGTTCACCAGCAGCGACCCGGGCTTCATGCGCGCGAGTTGCGCGGCGCCGATGAGGTTGCGGGTGGCGTCCGTGAGCGGGCAGTGCAGCGTGAGCACGTCTGCGCGCGCAACCACCTCGTCGAAAGCCGTGAAGGCGACGCCCTCGGCCCTCGGGGGCGCGTGGTCGGCGAACAGCACCTGCATGCCGAAGGCCCGCCCGAGGGCGGCCACGGCCTGGCCGATGGCGCCCTCGCCCACGATGCCCAGCACCGCGCCGTGCAGGTCGTGGATGGGATGGTCGACGAAGCAGAACTGCTCGGCGCGCTGCCAGCGGCCGGCGAGCACGTCCTCGCGGTAGGCCACGAGATTGCGGCGCAGGGCCAGCACCAGCGCGAACACGTGCTCGGGCACGGTGTGCACGGCGTAGTGACGGATGTTGGCCACGGCGATGCCGCGCGCCCTGCAGGCGGGCACGTCCACGCAGTCGTAGCCCGTGGCGGCCACGGCGATCATGCGCAGCGCCGGCAGCTGCGCCAGCGACGCCTCGCGCAGCTGCACCTTGTTGACGATGGCCACCGTGGCGCCGTCCAGGCGCTCCACCACCTCGCCAGGCGCGGTGGCGGCGTGTTCGATCCAGTCGTGGTCGAAGCCGGGCCGGCGCAGGTTCGCCTGCAGGGAGTCGCGGTCGAGGAAGACGATGCGGTGCTTCACGGGGTCAAGCCTTTCCGGATCAGGCCAGGAAGGCCTCGAGGTCCTTCAGCAGCAATTCAGGTGCCTCCTCGGGAATGAAGTGGCCGCAGGGAAGCGCGTGGCCGCGCACGTCGCCGGCCTTGTCGCGCCAGGTGGCGAGCACGTCGAACATGGAGTCCATCTTGCCCGCCTTGCCCCAGATCGCGAGCACCGGACAGCGCACCCGCTTCGCGAGGTCGGCCTCGTCGTCGGCGAAGTCGCGGGTGGCCGCGGCACGGTAGTCCTCCAGGCCCGCGCGGATGGTGCCCGGAAGCCGGAACACGCGCAGGTACTCCTGGAACGCCGCCTCGTCGATGGCGCCGGCTTCCGAGGACAGCGCGCGGAACATGAAGCGCAGGAAGGGCTCGCTCGAGGCCTGCATCATCACCTCCGGCAGGTCGGGCACCTGGAAGAAGAACCAGTGCCAGTACGCCGCCGCCAGTTCGCGGCCGGTGTCGCGGAACACCGTGTGGGTGGGCACGATGTCGAGCACGCACAGCTTCGTCACCGCCTCGGGCTGGTCGAGGGCCAGCCGGTGCGACACGCGCGCGCCGCGATCGTGGCCCACCACCGCGTAGCGCGCATGGCCCAGCGCCACCATCAGCTCGTGGATGTCGCGCGCCATGGTCTTCTTGTCGTAGCCGTCGCGGGGCTTGTCGGAATCGCCGTAGCCGCGCAGGTCGGGCACCACCACGCTGAAGCGGCGCGCGAGTTGCGGCGCCACCTTGCGCCACATGATCCCGCTCTGCGGGTAGCCGTGCAGCAGCACCAGCGACGGGCCCTCGCCGCCGGTCCAGGCGTGCAGGCGCACGCCGTTTGCGCGCACGTAGCGCGCGGTGAAGCCGGGCATGAAGTGGGGGTCGGCCATGTCAGCGTCCTTTCAGCCAGGTTTCCAGCCGTGCCACGCCCTCGGCGAGCACCGGGATGGGCTTCGGATAGGAGAAGCGCACATGCGCCGCCGCGCGGTGGCTGCCGAAATCCAGCCCCGGCGCGATGGCCACGCCGGCCTGCTCGAGGGCATCCAGGCAGAACCGGTAGCTGTCGGCGGTGAAGCGCTCGCAGTTCGCGTAGAGGTAGAACGCGCCCTCGGGTTCCACGGGGATGTCGAAGCCCAGGCGGCGCAACTCGGGCAGCAGGTAGTCGCGCTGGGCGCGGAACGCCTCGCGGCGCTGCTCGTGCACGGCCACGGCCTCGGGCGAGAAGGCCGCGATGGCGGCCTCCTGGGCGATGTCGGAGGCGGAGATGAACAGGTTCTGGGCGAGCTTCTCCACGTCCGCGGCGAACGCCTCCGGCATCACCACCCAGCCCAGCCGCCAGCCCGTCATGCCGAAGTACTTGGAGAAGCTGTTGATCACGAACACGTCGTCGGCGAACTCGAGCACGGTGCGATCGCGATCTGCGTAGGTGAGACCGTGGTAGATCTCGTCCACGATGAGCGTGCCACCGCGCGCACGCACCACCGCGTGGATGGCCTTCAGCTCTTCGAAAGGCACGGTGGTGCCGGTGGGGTTGGAGGGGCTCGCCAGCATCACGGCGCGGGTGCGCGGGCTCCAGTGCCGCTCCACCAGCGCCGCGGTGAGCTGGTAGCCGGTGTCCGGCCCCACGGGGATTCCGGTTGCGCGGCCTTCCATGGCGCGCACGAAGTGGCGGTTGCAGGGATAGCCGGGGTCGGCCAGCAGCACCTCGTCGCCGGGCGAGAGCAGCACGCCCATGGTCATGAGCAGCGCGCCCGAGGAGCCGGGCATCACGCCCACGCGGTCCGCCGGCAGCGCCACGCCGTAGCGGTCGCGATACCAGCCGGCGATGGCCTCGCGCAGCGGCATCTTGCCCAGCCCGCCGGTGTAGCGCACGCGCCCGGAGCGGATGGCGCGGATGCCGGCCTCGGCGATGGGATCGGCCGCGGGCGCATCCGGCTCGCCCACCACCATGTTCACCACGCTGCGCCCCGCCGCCTCGAGGGCCTGGGCCCGCGTGACCAGCGCCACCACGTGGAAGGGTTCGATGTCGTCCATGCGCGCGGCATGGCGCAGGTGATGCAGGGTGGGTGCGTTCATGGCTGGGCGTGCGCGGACGACGGCACCGCATGGAAGCCGGGAGCGACCCGGCGAAGCGCGAAGACTAGGAGAGCCGGCGGCCGCACGCAACCAGGGCTGCGCGCCGGCGCAGTAACATCGCGCCTCCGCCGCCATGCGGCCACGACAACGACGACAACGGGAGGCAGGGTGCGCATCGCCATCATCGGGGCAGGAGGCGTGGGGGGCTACTTCGGCGGGCGGCTCGCCGCGGCCGGCGAGGACGTGGTGT
>CAZXJW010000006.1:31040-31517 GCA_964641005.1 uncultured Rhodocyclaceae bacterium | reverse complement strand
CGCTGGCCGAGGGCGTGACGCTGCACCCTGCCATCCTGCCGGCGCTCGCGCCCTGGGCGGAGAAGCTCGGCGTCGCAATGCCGGCGGCGCTGGCGTGAGCGTCTCCGACACGGTCCGGCGGCCACGGCGATCCATGCCGTGACGAGGGCCCTCTCGTGAACATGGCCGCGGCCCGGCATCGCCGCGGACTGCTGCTGATGCTGGGGGCCACGCTGTGCTGGTCCACGGCGGGCGTGCTCATGCGCACCCAGACGCTCACCGACGGCTGGGAGGCCACGTTCTGGCGCTCGATCTTCATGCTGGCATTCATGATGGCGGTGCTTGCCGTGCAGTACCGCAGCCAGGTGTGGCGGCGCATCGCCGGGATCGGCTGGCCCGGCGTGGTCTCGGGCATCCTGTGGGCAGCCATGTTCGTGGCCTTCATCACGGCGCTCGCGCGCACGGCGGTGGCCAACGTGCTGGTGCTCAGCTCCATCT
>CAZXJW010000006.1:17363-31030 GCA_964641005.1 uncultured Rhodocyclaceae bacterium | reverse complement strand
CGAGCACGTGCCGCTACGCACGTGGCTCGCCATGGTGGCGGCGTTCTGCGGCATCGCGGTGATGTTCGCGGCCTCGCTCGACGGCGGCGGCGTGTCGGGCAACCTCATCGCGCTGGTGATTCCCGTGGCCTTCGCCGCCAACGTGACGCTGCTGCGGCGCATGCACGCGAACGTGGACATGATGCCCACGCTGATCGTGGCCGGCGTCGTTTCCTGCGCGGTGACGCTGCCCTTCGCGCTGCCCTTCGACATCGCCTGGGGCGACGTGCCCAACTTCGTGGCGCTGGGCGTGGTGCAGCTCGGGCTGGGCTGCCTGCTGATGATCATCGCGGCGCGCGACCTCAAGGCCGCCGAGGTGGGCCTGATGGCCGAGCTCGAGACCATCTTCGGCGTGGTGTCCACATGGCTGCTGGTGGGCGAGGTGCCTTCCACCGCCACCCTGGTCGGTGGCAGCATCGTGGTGCTGGCGCTCGCCGCCAACGAGGCGCTGCGGCTGTGGCGCGGCGACGACCAGTCCGATCCGCTCAAGGAGGTCCCCCAGCCATGATTCCCGACCCCGCCGATCTCGCCGAACGCCTCGAGGCCTGCCACGCCGCCGCCGTGCACGACGTGCTACGCGCCATGGGGCACGGGCAGTGCGTTTTGCCGCCGCAGATTCGAGCCCTCGATCCGTCGCAGCGGCTGGCAGGGGAGATCTGGACCGTGAGCGGCCACGTGGACGCCACGCTCGACGCGCATCACACGCTGGTGCAGTGGACCGGCCTGCTGGCGCGGGCGCCCGCGGGCAGGGTGGTGGTCTGCCAGCCGCACACCCACGCCGTGGCGCTGATGGGCGAACTCTCCGCCGAGACCCTGCATCACCGCGGCGTGCGCGGCTGGGTGGTGGATGGCGGCTGCCGCGACACCAGCTTCATCCTGGAGCTGGGCTTTCCCGTGTGGTGCAGTTTCACCACCCCTAAGGACATCGTCGGCCGCTGGGTGCCGGACCGCTTCGGCGAACCCGTCACCATCGGCGAGGTGACCGTGCGCAGCGGCGACTGGCTCATGGCCGACCGAGACGGCGCGGTGGTCATCCCCGGCGAGATCGTCGCCGAGGTGACGACGCGCACCGAGGAAGTGCTTCAGACCGAGAACAAGGTCCGCACGGCCATCCTGTCGGGCATGGACCCGCAGGAGGCCTATCTCAAGTTCGGGAAGTTCTGAACGCAGGCGCCTGCCACCTGCTGGCGGTCAGGCGCTGCGGCGGCGTCTCGACGCCGCGAATCCGACGGCGCCAAGCCCCGCGAACAGCAGCGCGATCGTCGAGGGCTCCGGGATGGGCTGCATGGTGTAGTCGACGCCATGCAGCGAGCGTGTAGAGGGGTTGCCAGCATCATCCAGCTGGACGAAGTTCACCGCCACGACGTAGGTCTTGCCGGGCTGGATGGAGAGTTCCGGCACGGTGGCAAGGAAAGGATCCGCTATGAGATTCGCCGGGACGACGGCGCTCGTGGTGGTCGGGTCGAGGTAGGGACCAAGATGCAGGATGTCGAAGGTCGTATCCGAGAGCCGCTCGAATACGAAGATCTGCGTCTTGTCATGCCGCACGTCCTGCGGCATCGCCGGCACGCTCCACGTGACCGTGGGCGTGGCGCCATTTCCGATGATCTGCACGTTCTCGGCCAGCGGCATCGAGCCCACGGTGCCAAGGGGACCGGTGGCGAGCGATGCGGTTTGCGAACCGTTGGTGAACTCGAACTGCCAGCTGCCCTTCAGGCCTTCGGAGTAAGGCACGATGGTCTCGAAGACGTTCGGGTTCGCCGTGTACGGGGTGCCGGGAAGGGCGCCGGCCACCGGCGTTCCGGAGATCGTGTTCAGTTGGGAGTACGTCCCTGTGGTACCCGCCAGGGAGTTCGGCGTCACGACGAAGGCCCCGAAGACGATGATGTCGCGCGCCGGCTGTCCGGCCAGCAGGCCGAAGCTGTTGTCCCGGAAGTTGTAGGGGAACTGGGCGGAAAGATCGACCGCTTGGGCAGCGGGAACCGACACAGCCAGGGCAAACGCCGCAACCGCGGCACGAAATCGCAGGATCATCTCGATTCTCCAGGACAGGGGCGGCGACGCGCGCGCGCCTGGCCGGGGGGGGCAGGCGTGCCGCTGATGCCGCGTCGTGGGCAGCACCATAGCAACGGGTGCCTTACCGATGACTCACCGATTCGCCGGGCGAGTCTGTCAGATCGGCGCCTGCTCCAGGCTCGACACCTCGTTGCTCAAGGTGGTGCGGCGCATGTCCCGCACCTGGCGGGAGTCGTAGCGACGGGCGCGGTGCATCGTGACGCGGTTGTCCCACATCACCACGTCCCACTGGCGCCAGACGTGCGCGTACACGAACTGGCGCTGCGTGGCGTGTTCGGTCAGGTCGCGCAGGAACGAACGCGCTTCGGGCACCGGCCAGCCCTCTATGGCGCCGGCGTGGCTCGACAGGTACAGCGATAGGCGGCCGGTGTCCGGATGCCGCCGCACGAGGCGTTGGCGAACCGGCCCCCACTTCACCCGCTCTTCGTCCGTGAAATCGTCGAAGCCCAGGATGCCGCGCGAAAAGATCTGGCTGTGCGAACAGATCAGATCGTGCACCTCGGCCTTCGTCGAATCGTCCAGCGCGTCGTATGCCGCGCGCATGTCGGCGAATTCCGTGTTGCCGCCCGTCGCCGGGATCCGGCGCGCCGACAGGATCGAGTACTTGGCGGGCACGTCCTTGAACGAACTGTCCGAGTGCCACAGCTGGTTGCCCAGGCTGAACAGGCGGCGCCGGTCATCGCGCGGCAGCAGTTCACCGTGCCTGTCGAGATTCGAGATGTCGTTAAGTTCCATGCTCAGGCGGCGGTCCTGTCCGGAGACGATGTCCCCGGTGGCTTGTTCCAGCGTGCCGAGCTGACGGCTGAACGAGATCTGCTGCTCGTCGTCCAGGTGCTGGTCGTGAAACACGAGTACGCCGAAGCGGTCCATGCCGGCGTGGATCGCAGCGACCTCGGCATCCGTGAGGCGACGCGTCAGGTCGATGCCTGAAACCTCCCCGGCAAATGTCGCCCTGGCAGGATCAACGGGTCTGATCATGGTCCAGGAACTACTTCACCACCGCCACCGCCTCGATCTCTACGAGCAGTTCCGGGAACACCAGCCCGGTGACGCCCACCATGGTGCTGGCCGGTCGCGGTTCCTTCTTCAGCACCTCGTTGCGGATCTTCGAGATGGTGCGCCACTTCTCGGTGTCCAGGTCCTTCACGAAGATGGTGTACTTCACCACGTCGTCGAAGGTGGCGCCCGCGGCGGCCAGCGCGAGGCGCAGGTTCTCGTAGGTCAGCCGGGTCTGGGCCTCCAGGTCGCCGGCGTGCTGGGGCTTGCCGGACTTGTCCCAGGCCACCTGGCCGCTCACCAGCACCAGCTTGCCGCCCGTGGCGGTGCTGGTCTGGGAGAAGCCCGGCGCGCTCATGAGGGTGTCGGGGCGCAGGTGCTCGATCACGGGCTCGGCGGCGGCGCGCTCGGCCACCACGATCAGCGCGACGCAGAAGGCAAGACGGGGCAGCAGGGTCATGGCAGGTCTCCTCGGGGGTCAGGCAAGTTCGGGAAGCGCGATGGCCGTGCGCGCCGGATCGGGCGGATCCATGCGCGGTATCTCGGCCAGCATGGGCGCGCGCAGCTTCTGCTTCAGCGTGGCGAGGTTCTCCTCGTACGCCTGCATGGCGGGGTCGACGCGGTTCGCCACCCAGCCTGCGAAGGACAGCCCGCGTGCCAGGATCGCCTCCTGGGTGAGCAGCGCGTGGTTGATGCAGCCCAGCCGCATGCCAACCGTCAGCACCACGGGCAACCCGAGCCGCACGGCCAGGTCCGAGAAGTCCTCGCGGTCGTTGAGCGGCACGAGGAATCCACCCGCACCCTCCACCACCACCGCGTCGGCGCGCCGCGACAGCGCATCGAAGCGCGCGGCGATCAGCTCCAGGCTCACCGCCACGCCGTGGCGGGCGGCGGCGATGTGCGGCGCGATCCACTCCTCGAACAGGTAGGGATTGATCTCGGCATCGGGCGCATCCACGTTCGAGGCCGCGCGCAGGGTCTCCACGTCCTCGTTCCAGCGCGGCCGCGGCGTGTCCACGCAGCCGGCGGCTGCGGGCTTCATGCCTGCCGCGCGCAGGCCGGCGCGGCGATAGGCGTGCAGCAGGCCGGCCGCCACCAGGGTCTTGCCGATCTCGGTGTCGGTGCCCGTCACGAACAGCCCGCGCGCCATTCAGTGCCCCAGCACCGCGTCGAGCGAGCGATGGGCCGCGCGCACCAGCAGCGCGAACTCGTCGTAGTCCATCACGTAGGGCGGCATGAAGTACACCGTGCCGCCCAGCGGCCGGATGAGCGTGCCCTCGGACAGCGCCGCCTCGGCGAAGGCACGGGCGAACCCCGGCGGCGCATCGGCCACGTCGAAGGCCCAGATCATCCCGCAGCGGCGGAAGTGGCGAACGCGCGGGTGATCGCGCAGCGGCCGCGCCACCAGGTCGAAGCCCTCGGCCCTGGCGCGGTTGAACCGGATCACGTCGTCGTCGCGGAAGATGTCCAGCACCGCCAGCGCCGCCGCGCACGCGAGCGGATTGCCTGTGTAGGAGTGCGAGTGCAGGAAGCCGCGCGCGGTGTCGTCGTCGTAGAAGGCTCCGTACACGGCATCGGTCGTGAGCACCACGGACAGCGGCAGGAAGCCGCCGGTGATGCCCTTCGACAGGCAGAGGAAATCCGGCCGCACGCCGGCCTGCTCGTGCGCGAACAGCGTTCCGGTGCGGCCGAAGCCCACGGCGATCTCGTCGGCGATGAAGTGCACCTCGAAGCGGTCGCACAGCGCACGCACGCGCCGCAGGTAGTCGGGGTGGTGCATGGCCATGCCGCCGGCGCACTGCACCAGCGGCTCGACGATGATGGCGGCAGTGCGCGCGGCGTGCGCTTCCAGGTGCAGCTCCAGCGCCCGGGCCGCGCGCGCGGCCACCCCCGCGGCATCCTCGCCCGGTTCCGCGCCGCGCCAGTCGGGGCTGGGCAGCGTGGTGCCGGCGCGCAGCAGCGGTTCGTAGGCGTCGCGGAACACGGGCACGTCGGTCACGCCCAGCGCGCCCAGCGTCTCGCCGTGGTAGCCGCCGGCCAGCGACAGGAAGCGGTTCTTGCCGGGCCGGCCGGCGTTGCGCCAGTAGTGCGCGCTCATCTTGAGCGCGATCTCCGTGGCCGAGGCGCCGTCCGAGGCGTAGAAGGCGTGGCCGAGCGCATCGCCGGTGAGCGCCGAGAGGCGTTCCGAGAGCCGGATCACGGGCTCGTGGGTGAAGCCCGCCAGGATCACGTGCTCGAGCCGGTCGAGCTGGGCCTTCACGGCAGCCACGATGCGCGGCTCGCGGTGCCCGAACAGGTTCACCCACCACGAGCTCACGGCATCGAGGTAGCGCCGGCCCTGGGCATCGGTGAGCCAGCAGCCCTGCCCCTCCACCACCGGCACGAGCGGGAAGCTTTCGTGGGCCTTCATCTGGGTGCACGGATGCCACACCGCGGCAAGGCTGCGGGCCACCAGCACCTGATTGGCGGACGCCAGATCGTGCTTCACGCCCCGCCCCTCCACACCCCGGGCTCCCCCCTTCGAAGAAGGGGGGCTGGGAGGGATTTCGCCGCGGGCAGCACGGCGATCACGGCTGGAAATCCCCCCTGGCCCCCCTTCTTCGAAGGGGGGGAAGTGGTGGGGGGATGCGTCGCGCCGTTCACGCCGCTGCCCTCAGGCCAGCCACTTCCTCCAGCGCGGCGCACAGGGCCTCCACGTGGGCCGGCTCGTGGGCAGCGGACAGTGACACCCGCAGCCGCGAGGCGCCGGCGGGCACCGTGGGCGGGCGGATGCCGGGCACCCACAGGCCGCGCGACCACAGCGCCTCCATGGCCGCCATGGTGGGCTGCACCGCGCCGATGACCAGCGCCTGCACTGCGCACTCCGAGGGCAGCAGCGTCCAGGGCAGCAGCGCCGCGCACTCGCGCAGCCGCCGCGCGTGCGCGCGCAGCCGCTCGCGGCGCCAGGACTCGGCGGCGATGATGCGCAGGCTCTCCGACACCGCCTCGGCCAGCAGCGGCGGCGTGGCGGTGGTGAACACGTAGGTGCGCGCGCGCTGGGCGAGCCAGTCGATGGCCGGCTTCTCGCCCGCCACGAAGGCGCCCGACACGCCGGCCGCCTTGCCCAGGGTGCCCAGGTAGAGGATGCGCGGCGAGCGGATGCCCAGGTGCGCGAGCGAGCCCTCGCCGTGCGGCCCGAGCACCCCGAAGCCGTGGGCATCGTCGAGCAGCAGCAGCGCATCGTGGCGTTCGCACAGTTCGACCAGCCCCGCGATGGGCGCCAGGTCCCCGTCCATGCTGAACACGGCATCGGAGAGCACCAGCTTGCGCGGCGCGCGCGAGGCCGCCAGCGCGGCACCCAGCGCATCGAGATCCGCGTGCGGATACACGTGCACGTCGGCCCGCGACAGCCGCGCCCCGTCGATCAGGCAGGCATGGTTGAGTGCGTCCGAGAACACTGCGTCGCCGCGGCCCACCAGCGCCGGCACGATGCCCGTGTTGGCCATGTAGCCGCTGGAGAAGACCAGCGCCGCGGGCAGGCCGGTGAAGCGCGCCAGTTCGTCCTCGAGGCGTTCGTGGGCCTCGTGGTGTCCCGAGATGAGGTGCGAGGCGCCGGCGCCCACGCCGTAGCGCAGCGCCGCCCGCGCCGCCGCCTCGGCGATGCGGGGATCGGCGGCCAGTCCGAGATAGTCGTTGGAGGCGAAGGCGAGCAGCCGGCGGCCATCCACCTCGAGGTGGGCACCCTGGGCGCCGCTCACCACGCGCCGCGTGCGGCGCAGGCCCTCTCCCTCGAGCGCCGCGAGCGCCGCGGCGAAGTCCATCATGCCGGCCCCCGGCACCCGCACCGTTCGCGGGCGGCGCGGCGGAGGACCGCCGGCGGCTTCACGGCCGATCCCCGTTCAGAGCGGCTGCATGCCCAGCCGTCCCAGCAGCGCCGTGTCGCGCGCCACGTCCGGGTTGCCGGTGGTGAGCAGCTTCTCGCCGTAGAAGATGGAATTGGCCCCGGCCAGGAAGCACAGCGCCTGGCCCTCGTCGCTCATCTGCTGGCGGCCCGCCGACAGCCGCACGAAGGCCCGGGGCATGGTGATGCGCGCCGCGGCGATCACGCGCACGAAGTCGAGGATGTCCACGGGCGCCTCGCCGTGCAGCGGCGTGCCCTCCACCTGCACCAGCGCGTTGATGGGCACGGACTCGGGATAGGGATCGAGGTTGGCAAGCTGGGCGATGAGGCCGGCGCGGTCGCGCACCTGCTCGCCCATGCCCACGATGCCGCCGCAGCACACGTTCAGGCCGGCGTTGCGCACCCGCTCGAGCGTGTCGAGCCGGTCCTGGTACTCGCGGGTGCGGATCACGTCGCCGTAGAACTCGGGCGAGGTGTCGAGGTTGTGGTTGTAGTAGTCCAGGCCGGCCTCGCGCAGCTGCTCGGCCTGGCCATCCCTGAGCATGCCCAGGGTGGCGCAGGTCTCCAGGCCCAGCGCCTTCACGGCGCGCACCATCTCCAGCACGGGTTCCAGGTCCTTCTGCTTCGGGCCGCGCCAGGCCGCGCCCATGCAGAAGCGCGATGCGCCGGCCGCCTTGGCAGCCTTCGCCGCCTCGAGCACCGAGTCCAGCGCCATGAGCGCCTGGTCCTCGACGCCGGTGGCGTGGCGCACCGACTGGGGACAGTAGCCGCAGTCCTCGGGACAGCCGCCGGTCTTGATGGACAGCAGCGTGGAGAGCTGGACGCGGGCGGGGTCGTGGTGCTCGCGGTGGGCCACCTGCGCCCGGAACAGCAGTTCGGGCAGCGGCAGGTCGAGCAGCGCCTGGACCTGCTCCACCGTCCAGCGCAGCTTCGCGGGGGCGGCGGGCTTGTTGAGCTTGTAGACGGTGACGGGGGCGTTCATGGCAGGGCTCCGGGGCCGTCCCGGGAGAGGACTGCCGCTGTCAAATTGCGGCGATGATAATGCTTTACAGCGGGGCGCGAACACCCCTGCCCGTCACTCGATCACCGCCGTGGCCTCCACCTCGATCAGCGCCCCGGTCTCCACCAGCGCGGCCACGCCCACCATGGTGGAGGCCGGCAGGTGGCCCTGCAGGTAACGGTTGCGGATCACGGCCACGGCCTTGCGATCCTCGGGTTTGAGGTTCACCACGTAGGTCGTGAGCTTGACCACGTCCTTGAACGTGGCCCCGGCGGCGGCCAGTGCCACCGACAGGTTGGAGAAGGTCTTCTCGGTCTGGGCGGCGAGATCCCCGGGTGCAACGAGCTTCGCGTCGGCATCCCAGGCGAGCTGGCCGCTGATGTGGACGGTGCGACCCCCGGACACCACGGCCACCTGGGAGAAGGTGCCCAGGTTCGCGATGCCGGGTGGGTTGATGAAGCGGGTCTCGGGCTTGGCCATGGCGGTCTCCTCGGTGGTTGGTGCGGACATGGTAAGCCCGCGGGCATTGCCGCTGCCCGCCGGCGCCCGCAAACTGCGCGCCCCGGAGGAGACACACCCCATGAGAAAGAACGTCATCGACCTGTCCGGCCGCACGGCCGTGGTCACCGGTGCGGCGCGCGGCATCGGCCTGGCCATCGCCCGCCGCCTGCTGGAAAGCGGCGCCGCCGTGGCGCTGTGGGACATGGACCGCGCCGCGCTGGCGGATGCCGAGTCCGCGCTCGCGCCGCTGGGCCGGGTCTCGGCCCGGGCGCTGGACATCACCGACGAGGCTGCCGTGGCCGCCGCGGCGGACGCCACCGCGTCCGCGCTCGGCCCGGTGGACATCCTGGTGAACAACGCCGGCATCGGCGGCCCCATCGTCAAGACCTGGGAGTACGACGTGGCCACCTTCCGCCGGGTGATGGACGTGAACGTCACCGGCAGCTTCCTGTGCTGCCGCGCCTTCGTGCCGGGCATGCGCGCGCGCAACTGGGGGCGCATCGTCAACATCGCCTCCATCGCCGGCAAGAACGGCACGCCCGACTTCTCGGCCTACGGCGCCTCGAAGGCTGCGCTCATCGCGCTCACCAAGGCGCTGGGCCGCGAGTGCGCCGACACCGAGGTGCTGGTGAACGCCGTCACGCCCTCGCCGGCGGACACGGACATCCTCAACCAGTTCACGCCGGAGAAGGTGAAGTGGATGGTGGAGCAGGTGCCCAAGGGCCGCTTCGTGCGCGCCGAGGAGATCGCCGCGCTGGTGGCGTGGCTGAGCTCGGAGGAATGCTCCTTCTCCACCGGCCAGCTGTTCGACATCAGCGGCGGACGGTCGATGTACTGAACGCCGGCGCGGCAGTCCCGGCGCGCTCACTCCACCAGGAAGACCGCGGCCGTGAGCACGGGCGCGCCCTCGATGCGTGCAAAGGCCAGCGCGGCCGCCGCCCCGTCGCCGTCGGGGTCGAAGGACAGCACGCCCGTGAGCGTGTCGTAGAGCAGCCGGTCGCCCGCATCGGCCGCCACCACGCCGGGGCCGGCGAGGAAGGCGCCGGGCGACAAGGCACCGGCCGGCAGCGATCCGAAGGCGTCGCCGTCCAGCACCAGCAGGTCCGTGCCCGCTACCAGGTCGAGCACCACGTCCACCACCCCGGGCGCCGGCGCGTGGGCGAACACGAACCGGTCGGCGCCCGCGCCGCCCCACAGCCGGTTGGCCGCGGCGTTGCCCTCGATGCGGTTGGCGAGCGCATTGCCGGAGCCCCGGGCGTCGAGCGACCCCAGCAGCACCAGGTTCTCCACGAACTCCGGCAGCACGAAGGACACCGTGCTGGTCACCGTGTCGTTGCCGCCGCCGGCGGCCTCCTCCACGCGGTCGAGGCGATGGTCCACGCGATAGCGGTCATCGCCCGGGCCTCCGGCGAGCACGTCGGCGCCGCGGCCACCGTCGAGCGTGTCGTTGCCGGCGCCGCCGAGCAGCGTGTCGGCGCCGCCGCCGCCGGCGAGCGCATCGTCACCCGCGCCGCCGTCGAGCACGTTGGGGGCGCCGTTGCCCACCAGCACGTTGCCGCCCCCCGCGCCGGACACGTCGAACGCGCCCGCACGCGCGCCCAGTTCCACGCGCTCGATGCCGCCGCCCACCGTGGCGGGGCCATCCAGGCGCACCACGTCCACGCCGGGCGCGCCCACGGCCTCGATGACGGTGTCGCCGGGCCCCACCACGTAGCTGTCGGAGCCGCTGCCGCCCA
The DNA here is from genome assembly GCA_964641005.1 of uncultured Rhodocyclaceae bacterium. Taxonomy (GTDB): domain Bacteria; phylum Pseudomonadota; class Gammaproteobacteria; order Burkholderiales. The sequence goes on along the minus strand of CAZXJW010000006.1, from coordinate 20,802 downwards.
CCAGGTTGTCCGCGCCGCCGCGCCCGTCGAGCCGGTCATCGCCGCTGCCGCCCTCCAGCCGGTTCGGCGCGGCATTGCCGGCGAGCACGCCACCCGCGCCGCCGGTGAGACGCAGGTTCTCCAGGCCGTCGGGCAGCGTCATGCCGAAGGGCGCCACCACCGAGTCGATGCCTCCGCCGACGTCCTCGATCACGTCGAGCAGGGAATCCAGGAGGTAGGTGTCGTCGCCAGCGCCGCCCCGCAGCGTGTCATCGCCGGCTCCGCCATCGAGGCTGTCGTTGCCTTCGCCGCCATGGAGGAGGTTCGCGAGCGCATTGCCCACCAGCACGTTGGCGGACGCGTTGCCGGCGCCCTCGAGCGCCGCACCCAGCAGCACCAGCCGCTCGATGCCCTCGGGCAGCACGAAGTCCACCTCGGCGCGCACCTCGTCGATGCCGCCGCCCCCGGGCTCGGCCACCGTGTCGCCGGCATCGTCCACGAGATAGCGATCGTCGCCGGCGCCGCCATCGAGGTGGTCCGCGCCGGCGCCCCCATCCAGGGTGTCGTTGCCACCGCCGCCGGCGAGGGTGTCGTCGCCCTCCAGCCCCTCGAGCAGGTTTGCACCGCCGTTGCCCGAGATGGCATTGGACCCTGCGTTGCCCGTTCCGGCGTTGGCCTGCGTGCCCGTGAGGACGAGGTCCTCGTAGCCAGCGGCCAGCGTGAAGGCGATGGCCGACTCCACGCGATCGCGCCCGCCGGCATCGAGCAGCACGTCGCCCGCGGCGGAAACCACGAAGGTGTCGTCGCCAAGGCCACCGTCCATGGTGTCATCGCCCGGGCCGCCGTCGAGCCGGTCGCCGCCTCCGCGGCCCTCCAGGGTGTCATCGCCGGGGCCGCCGGACAGCCGGTTGGCCGCGAAACTGCCCCGCAGCCAGTCCGCCAGCGGCGAGCCGGTGAGGTTCTCGATCTCCACGCCCAGCGCCACCGCAAGCACGGACAGCGGCCCCGTGTCGATGCGGGTGCCCGCGATGGCCTCGAGATCCAGGTCGATCGCCAGGCTGGCGCGGGAGAAGTCGATGGTGTCGTCGCCTCCCGCGTCCCAGATCGTGCGCACGGTGCGGTCGTCGGCGCCGCTCCAGGTGTCGTCGCCGGTGCGGAAGGCCAGGTTGGCGCCGTACATGGCCTGGATGGCCTGGATGTCGAGCACCATGGGCGTGACCTGGAAGCCGGCGTTGTTGCCGGGCCGCGCTTCGTCCGGCGAGTCCCAGTAATCCATGATGGTGCGGAACACCGACTGCTCGTGGAACAGACCCAGGTCGGCGAAGGTGGGCCGGCCATTCGCGCCGTCGTCGAAGGGATGCTTCAGGCCCAGCGCGTGGCCGATCTCGTGGACCATCACGCTGAAGAAGAAGCTGCCCGGGGCGTTGGAATTCGCGTTGGCGAAGTCGAGGTCGAAGAACACGTCGCCCTCGGGCCGCGGATAGCTGGCGCGGCTGCGCCCGAGCAGGCCCGGCAGCAGTTCCGTGGTCACCCAGACCGGATCGGGGAAGTAGGACAGTCCCGCGATCTCGGCGCCGAGGGCGAAGCGGTCGAAGGCGATCGCCATGTCCGCCGGCGAGCGCAGCACGTCGTTGCCGCCCGCGTCGATGCGCCGGAAGTCCACGTTGATCACGGCCTCCCACGCGGCGAAGGCACGGTCGAGCAGCGCGATGCGCTCCGGCGTCCAGCCTCCGATGACACTGCCGCCATTGAGATCGTGCGCGGCGTAGGTGATCACCCGCGGCCCCGTCCCGAAAGTCCAGAGGCCGCCCTGCACCAGTCCGTCGATGTCCGGAGGCAGGGGGCCCGGATTGCCGGGGCCGGGAAAGGCGTCGGATTGCGGTGTTGCCATCGGCGTGCAGCATAGCCCGGAGCCGCGGCGCTACGATGACGCCGAACCGGCCGGCCCGGCCGCTGTCTGTGCCCTGCGTCCCCGCCCGTGCCCGGAGCCCCCACCGTGCGAACCCCTGCCCTGACCCTCGCCGCCACTGCCGCCGCCGCGATGCTGCTGCTGCCGCCCGCCCTGCGCTCGGCCCCCGACCCGGCCGCCGCGGCACGCGAGTGCGTGGCGACGGCCCGCTGGCTGGCGCTGCTGCCGGCCGGCACCCGCGAGGAATCCGCCGATGCCCTGCTCGGCCGCATGGCTTCCCGGCCCGTGGTGCTGCTGGGCGAGGGACATGACATCCCCGAGCACCACCGCTGGCAGCTGCACACCGTGGCCGCCCTGCACGCCCGCCAGCCGCGCATGGTGATGGCCTTCGAGATGTTCCCTCGGGCGGTGCAGCCGGCGCTCGACCGCTGGGTGCGCGGCGAGCTCTCCGAGGCCGAGCTGCTGCGCGCCACCGACTGGAAGCGCAACTGGGGCTACGACCCGGAGATGTACCTGCCGCTGTTCCACTTCGCGCGCATGCACCGCATCCCCATGCTCGCGCTCAACGTGGACCGCGAGTTCACCCGCGAGGTGGGCGCGAAGGGCTATGACGGCCTGCCCGCCGAGCGGCGCGGCGACGTGGGTCGCCCGGCCGCTGCACTGAAGGACTACGAGGATTTCCTGTTCTCGAGCTTCGCGCAGCACGGCTCGGGCGATGGCGCGAGGCGCGACGACCCCGCCTTCCGCCGCTTCCTCGAGACCCAGCTGGTGTGGGACCGCGCCATGGCCGAGCGCATCGCCGCGGCGCGCGCCCGCGATCCGCAGGCCCTCGTGGTGGGCATCATGGGCACGGGCCACCTGATGAACGGCTGGGGCGTGCCGCACCAGCTGCGCGACCTGGGTGTGAAGGACCCCGCGGTGCTGCTGCCCTGGGAACCGGAGAACGACTGCCGGCGCCTGCAGGCGGGCTACGCCGACGCGGTGTTCGGGCTGTCGGCCCGCGACGAGCCGGCGCCGCAGCGCCCGCGCCTGGGCCTGTGGCTCGAGGCTGCCACGGGTGGCGTGCAGATCCGCCAGATCGAGAAGGGCGGCCTGGGCGAGCGCGCCGGCCTGCGCGAGGGCGACCTGGTGGTGGAGATCGCGGGCCGCGCCCCCACCGCGCCGGCGGACGTGAGCGATGCCGTGCAGCGCCAGGCGCCGGGCACGTGGCTGCCGCTGAAGGTCAGGCGCGACGGCCGCACGCTCGAGATCATCGCCAAGTTCCCGCCCGCGGCGTCGTGAGGCGTCTCGTCGCCGCGGCGTTGCTCGGCTGGGCCGCGCTCGTCCACGCGGCATCTCCCGCGCGCCTGGATTTCGAGCTCTCCCTCGATCCGCTCACGCGGCGGCTGGACGGTGCCGGCACGGTGACGGTGCCGGCGGGCGGCGCCACGACGCTCGTCCTGGCGCCGCGCTTCACGCCTGCCGAATTGCGGCTCGGCAACCAGCCGCTCGCCACCGATGGCCCGGGACGCTGGCGCGTCCCCGCAGGCGACCGGCCTCGCGTGATCACCG
>CAZXJW010000006.1:4009-17353 GCA_964641005.1 uncultured Rhodocyclaceae bacterium | reverse complement strand
GGACAGGGACGCTCGCGGCCACGGACCCGGCCGCGAGCCACCGCGACACCCTGGGCCGCCTCGAAGCCTCCGCCGGCGCGGAAGGCAGCTTCCTGCCCGCCTCGTCCGCGTGGTATCCGGCCCCGGAAGGCCTGCTCGCCACGCACAGAGTGCGGCTCAGGCTCCCGCCCGGCCAGCGCGGCCTGGTGGCCGGCCGGCTGCTCGAGGAACGCGACGAGCCCTCCGGCTACGCGGCGAGTTTCGAGTTCGCCCAACCCGGCGAGGGCATCGCCCTGCTGGCCGGGCCCTACGTGGTGGGCGAGCGGCGCGTGCGCCTCGCCGACGGGCGCGAGGCGCGGCTGCGCACCTGGTTCCACCCCGCCATCGCTGAACTGTCCGCGGGCTACCTGGAGTCGGTGGCGCAGCACCTGCAGCGCTTCGAGGCGCGCATCGGCCCCTACCCGTTCACGGAGTTCGGCGTGGTCTCCAGCCCCACGCCCACGGGCTTCGGCATGCCCACGCTCACCTACCTGGGCGTGAACGTGCTGCGGCTGCCCTTCATTCGCGCCACCTCGCTGGGTCACGAGGTTCTGCACAACTGGTGGGGCAACGGCGTGTATCCCGACTGGGCGCGCGGCAACTGGTCCGAGGGGCTCACCACCTACATGGCGGACTACGCCTTCAAGGAGTCCGAGTCTCCGGCCGCCGCCGCCGAGATGCGCATGGCCTGGCTGCGCGACTTCGCCGCGATGCCGCGCGAGCAGGACCAGCCGCTCGCGGGCTTCACCTCGCGCACCCACGGCGCCTCGTCCATCGTGGGCTACGGCAAGGCGGCCATGGTGTTCCACATGGTGCGGGCGGAGATCGGACCCGAGGCCTTCGAGCGCGCGCTGCGCGCCTTCTGGCGCGAGCAGCGCTTCCGCAGTGCCGCGTGGGACGAGCTGCGCACGCAGTTCGAGCGCGCCGGCGGACGGCGGCTGGACGGCTTCTTCGCCCAGTGGCTGGAGCGGCCCGGCGCGCCGGCGGTGCAGCTCGTGAGCGCGAAGCGCGTCGGCGGCGGTGCTCGCATTGCCGTGGTGCTCGCCCAGGACGCACCCGCGTACACGCTGAGGGTGCCCCTCGGCCTGGAGACGCCGGCAGGCCGCGAGCTGCGCCACGTGGAGCTGCGCGGCCCGCGCGCCGTGTTCGAACTGGACGCGCCGCCGGGCACCCGGGCCGTCACCCTGGACCCCGACACCGACCTGTTCCGGCGCCTCGCGCCCGGCGAGGCGCCGCCGATCCTGCGCGAACTCATGCTCGACCCGCGCACCCGCGTGATGGCACTGGGCGCCGAGTACCGCGAGGCCGCCTCGGCGCTGGGCGCGGCACTGCTGGAAGGAGCGGGCCGTCCCGTGGAGCCGTCCGCCCTCGCGCCCGGCGAACCCGCCCTCGTGGTGGGCGACCCGGCACGGGTGGCGGCGTTCGCGCGCGGGCGGGGGGTGCGCGAAGCGTTCGCGGCAGCACCAGCGGGCAGCAGCGCGCAGGTCTGGGTGGAGCGCGATGCGGGTGGTGCGACGCTCGCGTTCGTGGCAGCCCCGGACGCGGCAGCGGTGAGCGCCCTCGCCGGCCCGCTGCCCCACTACGGCAAGCAGAGCTGGCTCGCCTTCGCGGGCCCGCGCGCCACGGCCCGCGGCACGTGGCCGGGACGGCCGCAGAGCCTCAGCCTGCCCTAGCCGCCAGGGCTTCGAGCCGGTCGGCAGCCTCGACGGCGGCATCCGGGCCGTCGCCGGGCGCGTGCCGCTCCGCGAGCCCGGCGGCCGCCGCGGCGAACGATCGGTCTCGCAGCACCCGCTCCAGCGCGGGGCGCAGCCCTGCACGCGCCTCGTTGCCCGCCAGCGTGACGCCGGCACCCGCGGCCTGCACCCGAAGCGAGAACAGCATCTGCTCGGCGTGCATGGGCAGCATCACCACGGGAACCCCCGCACGCAGCGCGGTGCACACCGTGCCCGAGCCCGCGTTGCACAGCACCGCGCCCGCCGCCGCGCACACCGCGCCCATGTGCACGGGCTTCTCGCTGAAGGCGAGCCGCCGCGAGGCGAGCTTCGCGCGCAGGGGCGGGGGCAGGCCGGGCACGTAGGCGAGCGTGCGCAGGGGTGCCTCGCGCAGGGAGGCGAGCAGCACCTCGAGCCCGGGGTAGTCGCCCTTCAGGTAGCCGAACACCGGCGGCTCGTCGCCCTGCGGCCAGGCGGGCTCCGCGCCCTGACGGGCATCGGGCAGCGGACCAAGGTAGCGTCGCGACGCATCCGGTTCGCGGGCGGCGTAGTGATCGAGTTCGGGCCAGGTGAAGAGCAGCTGCTCGTCGGCGCGCACCAGTTCGCACAGACGCGTCAGGCGCGGCGCAACGAGCCCATCGAGCACGCCGTTGGCGACTTCCAGGGCCTTCGCCTCGGACCGGCGCAGCCGCTCGTCGGGCACCTGTTCCCAGGTGCGGAACGAGGGCATGGGCTCGAGCTGCGGCGGCAGGAAGAAGCCCGTGCCCATGATGGCGGTGCGAAGCGGCGTGCCGCGGGCCGCGAGCAGTGCGGTCGGGGCGTGGTCGGCGAGCAGCACGCGCGCCCCGGTGGCCTCGAACAGCGAGCGCCAGGCGCGGGCGAGCACCGCGAGGCGACCCGCGTCGAGATAGCCGGCGCGGAACAGGAGCTCCGCATAGCTCACCGACTCCGGCACGCCGCCGAGATTGGGCAGCCAGACGGGCGCCTGCCAGAACCGCACGGCGGGGTGGTCGGCGAGCGGCCCGAGGGCGGCCCGGGCGGTGGACAGGTCACGCAGGCAGAGGTGGACACGGTGTCCGCATTCCAGCAGCGGGCGCGCGACCTGGGACAGCGGCATGGAATGACCCAGGCCGCCACCGAGCTCCCACGCGAACAGGAAATCGCTCACGAATGCCTTCAAGCAGTGGTTGCCATTGCAGGAGGGCGCATTCTAGACTTGCCGTGCCGTGAGAATCGGAGATGCAGGTATCAATCCGATCAACGGGTTGTCAGAACTCTCCCACAATAACTACCCTCAGGTGACCGCCATGCGCCTGCATCCCACGTTGCTCGCCGCCGCCCTGGCGGTGGCCTACCCCATCGGCAACGCCGCCGCCCTGCCGGTGGATGCGTCCCTCACCGGTATCTTCACCCCGGGTATCGACCCCGCGGTGATCAGGACCGTGCACACCTCGGACCTGTCGGGCAACCCGATCTCCTTCTTCACCAGCACCAACGCCTCGCCCGACTCGGGGTTCTACGGTGACCTGCCGCAGGCGGACACCCGCGTTCGCGTCGTGGTGGGGCCAGCCACCGACGTGGTCAGCAGCAGCCTGAGCTATTCGGCGATGGTGTACAACACGGGCACCACGGACGTGCCGCTCGCCTTCGGCTTCCACATCGATCGCGGCCGCGTGGGCGTGTTCGCGCCGTCGGCTTCGTTCGAGGAAGACGGCATGTCGCTGCTGCCGCCATTCCGCGGCCAGGCGTCGCTGATCTCCGAGATTCGCTGGAACGGCGATGCGCTGTGGCGCGTGACGATCATGGTCGACAACAGCGACACCGACGGCCCGGTGAAGTCCGTGATCCTCGAGGGCGCCGCCGCCGACTTCGGCGTGGACGCCACGTCCGCCGACGACCAGGTGTTCTACGACGCCTACACCGGCAACCTGGGCCTCGGCCTGCTCGGCGCCGGGCAGTCCGGCGAACTCACCTACGACATCGTCGCCGTCGCCTTCTACGACTCGTCGAGCGAGGCCTCCTGCTACGGGTACGGCTGCGCGGTGGTGGGCAACACCGACCCGTTCGACCTGGCCAACGAACCCTTCACGCCCGGCGAGGGCTACCGGGCCGGCATCCAGCCCATCCCCGAACCGCAGACCTGGGCGATGCTCGCCGCGGGGCTCGGACTGCTCGGCTGGCAGGCGCGGCGGCGCGCGCTGCATTGAGGCATCTGACACCACCCACGAAAACGGCCGCCCTCGGGCGGCCGTTTCGTTTGCAGGGTTGCTTCGACGCTCAGGGCAGCTCGTAATTGACCCACCACTTGCAGTAGCCGGTGGAGGCCGCCGGGTTGTTGACGCACTGGAACTTGTTCTTGCCCTTGATGCCGGCGTACTTGCCGGTGCCGCCGGTCATCTCCCAGTCCGCCGGCTCCGTGCCTACCGGGAAGGCTCCCGCGATCGCCCAGCGCGAGTAGATGCGGTCGCCGTCCATGTCGATGAGGGTGCACACGCCGTTGGCCGTGCTCTTCGCACCGTCGGCGCCGAAGATGATCTCGTTCACGCCCGGGCACTGCACACCGATGCCGTCCAGGGTGCCGCCCGGCTTGTCGTTGAAGAACACGCCGGAGAACTCGCCGGTGAAGAACAGGCGCCCCTTCTCGAGCTCGGTGACCTTGCCCACGGCATACCAGCCGAACTTGCCGGTGAAACTGCCCTTCTTCGGCAGCGCCTGGGCATGGGCACCGCCGGCGACGAGGGCTAGCAGGCAGGCGGCGAGAGTGATCTTGCGCATGGAACTCCTCCTGTTGTTGGTCTTTCTGCGCCGACGGCGAATGCCGAGGGCACGAGGAGTCTGGGACAGGAGACGTTACGGATGACTCACGGATTCGGGTGCCGATCAACGGCAGGGCGGTTGCGTGCCTCCGGCATTCACCAGGCGACTCGTCCCCGCGATCCCGGCGGCGGGCCTAGGCCTCCGTCGCCTCGACCGACTCCCGCGCAATCCACCCCTCGTCCACCTCCGGCAGCGGAATCGCCTCCAGCAGCGCCCGCGTGTAGGGATGCTTCGGCGCCGCGAACAGTTCCGCGCACGGTCCCTGCTCCACCACCCGCCCCTGCCGCAGCACCAGCACCCGGTCGCACAGCACCCGCACCAGCGACAGGTCGTGGCTGATGAACACCAGCGAGTCCTGCTGCTTGAGCTCGCGCAGCAGCAGGACGATGCGCGCCTGCGTGGACACGTCCAGGCCCGAGGTGATCTCGTCGGCCACGATCAGGTTCGGGCGCAGGGCGATGGCGCGGGCGATGCCCACGCGCTGGCGCTGGCCGCCGGATAGCTCGTGGGGATAGCGCGTGGCGAAGCCTTCGGGCAGGTGCACGCGGGCGAGCAGCTCGCGGGCGCGGGCGCGGCCCTCGGCGCGCGAGCCCACGCGCCCGAAGGCGAGCAGCGGCTGGGCGAGGATGTCCTCGATGCGGTGGCGCGGATTCAGCGACGACAGCGGGTCCTGGAAGATGAACTGCATGCGCGCGCGCAGTGGCCGCAGCGCCGCTTCCGGAAGCCGCGTGATGTCCTGCCCGTCGAAGCGCAGCGTGCCCGCCGTGGGCTGGTACAGGCGCAGCAAGGTGCGGCCCAGCGAGGTCTTGCCCGAACCCGACTCGCCCACGATGCCCAGCGACTCGCCGCGGGCCAGGGTGAGGTCCACGCCGTCGAGGATCGTGACCGGGGGTGCCGGGCCGAACAGCGGCTTGCGGGCGCGGTCGGGCAGCGAAAGCGAAAGTCCTCGGGCCTCGAGCAAGGGCACCGCGGCGTCGGTGCGGCCATGCGTCTGCGCCAGCGTCATCGCGGCATCACCGCCGGTCACTCCGGCCACGCCGCTCACGCCGCCTGCTCCCGGTCCACGGCCCGCGCCTCGTCCCACAACCGCTCCAGCAGCGCATCGGGAATGGGTTCCAGCGCCTCCGCCGGCCGGTCCCAGCGCGGCGTGGCGCCGAGCAGCGCGCGCGTGTAGGGATGGCGCGGCGACTCGAACACCGCGCGCGCGGCGCCGGTTTCGAGGATGCGACCGGCGTGGATGACCGACACCGTGTCGCACAGCTTCGCCACCACGCCCAGGTCGTGGGTGACGAACAGCAGCGCCGTGCCGTGGGCCGCCTGCAGTTCGCGGATCAGCCGCAGGCACTGCTTCTGCACGGTCACGTCCAGCGCGGTGGTGGGCTCGTCGGCCACCACCAGCCGCGGGCGGCAGGCGAAGGCCGTGGCGATCAGCACGCGCTGGCGCATGCCGCCCGAGAGCTCGTGCGGATACTGGCGCAGCACCCTCCGCGGCTCGCGCAGGTGCACCGCCTCGAGCATCTCCAGCGCGCGCGCCTGCGCCTGGGCGCGCGAGAGCTTGAGGTGCATGCGCAGCACGTCGGTCATCTGCGCCTCGATGCGCGCCACCGGGTTCAACGCCGTCATGGGGTTCTGGGGAATGAGCGCAATGTCGCGCCCCAGCAGGTCGGCGCGCTCGCGGGTGCCCGGCGCGAGCAGGTCCAGTCCGTCGAAGCGGACGCTGCCCCCCGTGACGCGCGCCTCGCCCGGCAGCAGGCCCAGGACCGTGCGGCCCACCATGCTCTTGCCCGCGCCCGACTCGCCCACCAGGCCGGCCACCTGCCCGGGATGCACTTCAAGGTCCACGCCGCGCAGCACGGGTTGCGTGCCGATGGCCACCCGCAGGCCGCGGATCTCGAGCAGCGCGCTCACCGGCCCGCGCTCCGGGACAGCGGATCCACGCGCTCGCGCAGCGCATCGCCCAGGGCGTTCAGGGCCAGCACCGCCACCACGATGCAGGCCATGGGCAGGGCCATGAGCCAGGGCGCCTGGCGCACGTACTGCCGGCCCTCCTGGATCATGCTGCCCCAGGTGGGCATGTCGCTCGCGACGGACAGCCCGGCGAAGGACAGGATCGCCTCCACCACGATGGCGATGCCCATCTCCAGCGCGAGCAGCGTCACCAGCAGCGGCGCCACGTTGGGCAGCACCTCCGAGGCAAGCGTGCGCCAGGGCGACAGGCCGATGGTGAGCGCCGAGGCCACGTAGTCGCGCGACTTCTGCACCAGCACCTCGGCGCGCACCACCCGGCAGAAGCGCGTCCAGTCGATCACCACGATGGCGATCACCACCGTGTGCAGCCCGGCGCCCAGCACCGCCGCCAGCACGATGGACAGAAGCACCGGCGGGAAGGCCATCCACACGTCCACCAGCCGCGACACCGCGGCATCCACCCAGCGGCCGAACCAGCCCGCCAGCAGGCCCAGCGCCGTGCCCAGCAACGCCGCCAGCGTCGCCGCCACCAGCGCCACCACCAGCGCGGCGCGCGTGCCGTGCACCAGCCGCGAGAGGATGTCGCGTCCCAGGCTGTCGGTGCCCAGAAGGAAATCGCTCGAGCCGCCTTCGGACCAGGCCGGCGCCTGGAAGGTGGCGAGCAGGTCCTGCTCCAGCGGGTCGTGGGGCGCGATCAGCGGCGCGCCGAGGGCCAGCAGTGCCATGACCACCAGCACCGCCGCGCCGAACCACAGCCGCGCCTTCATCGCGTCTCCACCCGCGGGTCGAGCAGCGCGTAGGTGGCGTCCACCGCCAGGTTCACGGCCACGAACAGCACCGCGAACACCAGCACCAGGCCCTGGATGAGCGGCAGGTCGCGCTGGATCACCGCCCCGATGGCGAGGTTGCCGATGCCCGGGTAGCTGAAGATGGTCTCGATCAGCACCGTGCCGCCGATCAGGAAGGTGAACTGCACGCCGGTGAGCGTGACCGCCGGCACCAGCGCGTTGCGCAGCGCCACCCGCCACACCAGCCGCGCGCGCGGATAGCCCTTGGCGCGGGCGAGCATCACGTAGTCCTGGTTCATGGCCTCGGCCAGCGAGCCCTTCACCACCCGCGCGATGGCCGCCGCCAGCGGCAGGGCCAGGGCCACCGCCGGCAGCACCAGGTGGCGGAGCAGCTCGCCGGCCACTTCCAGGCGCCCGCGCAGCAGCGCCTCGGCGAGGAAGAACTGCGTGGCCGGCTCGAAGGCAGTGCGCGGATCGATGCGGCCCGACACCGGCAGCACCGGAAAGAGCACGCCCAGCACCAGGATGAACAGCAGCCCCCAGAGGAAATCGGGGATCGCCAGTCCCAGGCCGCTGAAGCCGTCCACCACCGCCTCGGGCCAGCGCCGCCGCCATTGCACCGCGGCCACGCCCAGGAGCAGTCCCGCCGACACCGCCAGGGCCATGGCCAGCGCACACAGCTCCAGAGTGGCGGGCAGGCGCCCCAGCACCAGCTTCATCACGTCCTGACGCAGGCTGATGGAGGTGCCGAAGTCCCCGCGCGCCACCTCGGCCAGGCAGGGGCCGAACTGCACGGGGATGGATCGATCCAGCCCGTAGAGCGCCCGCAGCGCCGCCACGTCGTCCTTCGAGGCGCCTGGCGGGATCATCATGGCGATGGGGTCGCCCGGCACCACCCGCAGCAGCACGAACACCACCACCGCCACGCCGAACAGCGTCGGCACGGCCCACAGCAGGCGCTTCAGGAACCAGGCGGCGGACATGGGAAGGGCTCAGGCGCGCGGCGCGGCGTCCGCATCACGGCCGCCGCGCGCCCGGAGACTGCGATCAGGCCGGCCGCACGTTCTGCGGCAGCACGAAACCGGCCACGTGCGGGGTGTACTTCAGGCCCTTGCGATACACCACCGGCTGCACGAACTGCAGCAGCGGGATCACCAGCGCATTCTCGGCGATGTAGCGGTCCACCGCCTTGTAGCCGGCGATGCGCTTGCCCTCGTCGGCCTCGCCCCACAGCGGCCCGATCTGCTTGTCCACGTCCTCGGTCTTCCAGGCGCTGTGGGGGCTGGGCCCGAACATGGAGAAGCCGGTGGAGGTGGCCGGGTCGCCGATGGCGTTGCCCCAGTTGTAGAACGCGGCCGGGGCCAGCTCGTGGCGCATGCGCAGCTCGAAGTGCTTGGCGATCTCGTAGGTCTCGATGCTGGCTTCCACGCCCACCTTGCGCCACATGCCCACGATGGCCTGGATCATCTCGTAGTCCTTGGGCTTGAAGCCGCGCGTGGTCTGGATGGTGAACTTCACCGGCTTGGCCGCCGAGTAGCCCGACTTGGCGAGCAGCGCCTTGGCCGCCTCGGGGTCGTGCTTGACCCGGATGGACTTGTCGAAGGCGGCGTACTGGGGCGCCTGGAGCGTGTCGATGGGCACGCCGTAGCCCAGCAGCAGCTTGTCCACGATGGCCTTCTTGTCGATGGCGTGGGCCAGCGCCTTGCGCACGTTGGCATCGAGCATGGGTTCCTTGTTGGTGAGGAAGATCATGCCGATGTCGGACACGGGCGAGGCGCTGCCGCCCATGCCCTTGGACTTGGTGAGCCGGTTGTACTCCTCGTAGGGAATCTCCAGCGTGAGGTCCGAGCCGCCGCTCTCCACCTCTGCCACGCGCGCCGAGGCGTCGGGCACGAACTTGAAGATCACAGTCTCGAAGGCCGGCTTCGCGCCCCAGTACTTGGGGAAGGCCTTCAGGCGCACGTAGGCGTTGCGCTCGAACTTCTCCACCATGTAGGGGCCGGAGCCCACCGGCTTGTCCTCCCAGCCCTGGGCACCCGCGGCCGAGTAGGCCTTCTTCGGCAGCACGTAGCCGGTGAGGAAGGCCATCCACTTGAACAGCGTGGGCTCGAACTCCTTCACGTCGGCGGTGATCTTCTGGCCGTCCACCTTGAAGTTGCCGATCTTCCCCCAGACGAACTGGATGGGATTGCCGCTCTTCGGGTCGCCCGCGCGCTCCAGCGACCACACCACGTCCTCGGGCGTGACGGGCGTGCCGTCGTGCCAGAACGCGCCCTTGCGCACTTCCATCTCCACCTTGGTGCGGTCCTTGTTCCAACCCCACTTGGTGAGCAGGCCGGCCTTGAAGGACAGGTCGGGGTTCTGGTCGATGTAGGTGTCGAACACCGCCTTGTAGAGCGACTGGATGGTGGGGTTCACCGCCGAGGCACCGGTGGTGGGGTCCCAGGAGGGCAGCGCCACGTTGTAGGCGATGGTGAGCGTCGAGGCGTCCGCGGCGATGGACGAGGCCGAGGCCAGTAGCCCGGCGGGCAGGCCGGTGGCCGCGGCGATGGCCGAGGAGGCCTGCAGGAAGCTGCGGCGGGAACGGGTGGTCATGTTGTTCTCCCTTCTGGAATGAGGCCCCTGGCGGGTCTGCTGGAGGCTCGGATGGCGCGGACACCCGGGGGCGGGGCCGCCGGCGGGGCGCAGCAATCTATTGGCCGGCCGGGAGCGCTGTCAAGGCGCACGCTGTCGCGCATTGACTTGTCCAGCCGGGCCACGGTAGAAGCCTGTTCCTCGCCGGCACCCTGCCCGGCGGCACCCACGCACACGGCACACGGGAGAGACGCAGATGGCTGGCACCTGGATCGAGATCAGCGCCGCGGACGGCGGCAAGTTCAAGGCCTACAAGGCCGTCCCGAAGTCGGGCAAGGGCCCGGGCATCGTGCTGTGCCAGGAGATCTTCGGCATCAATGCGTACATCCGCGAGGTGGCCGACTACTACGCGGAGGAAGGCTACGTGGTGGTGGCCCCCGACCTGTTCTGGCGCATCCAGCCGGGCATCGAGCTGGGCTACAGCGAGACCGACTGGCAGAAAGCCTTCGAGCTGTTCGGCAAGTTCGACACCGACAAGGGCATGGCGGACATCACCGCCACGGTGAAGGCGATGCGCGCCATGCCGGAAGTGGCCGGCAAGGTGGGCGCGCTGGGCTTCTGCCTGGGCGGGCGGCTCGCCTACCTGGCGGCGGCGCGTGCGGGCGTGGACTGCGCCGTGGGCTACTACGGCGTCACCATCGACCAGTACCTCGCCGAGGCGGGCAGCGTGAAGGTGCCGTTGGTGCTGCACTTCGCGGCGGAGGACAAGTACGCGCCCATGGAAACCGTGGAGAAGATCAGGGGCGCCTTCAAGGGTCGCGACGAGGTGGAGATCTACGTCTACCCCGGCGTGGACCACGCCTTCGCCCGGCCGCCCTCACCGCACTACCACAAGCCCTCGGCGCTGATGGCGCACCACCGCTCCATCGCCCTGTTCCGCCGCACCATGGGCCCGCACTTCGACTTCTCCTCGCTGTGGGACAAGCACTGCGAGTACGAATTCGCCACCCGAGACGTGGACGCCACCATGGCCACCATGGTGTCCGAGCCCTACGTGAACCACATCCCCACCATGACCGGTGGCGTGGGCTACCAGCACCTGAAGCGCTTCTACAAGCACCACTTCATCCCCAAGACGCCCCAGGACACCACGCTCATCCCCATCTCGCGCACCATCGGCGAGGGCATCGTGGTGGACGAGATGCTGTTCTGCTTCACCCACGACATCGAGATCGACTGGATGCTGCCGGGCGTGGCGCCCACGGGAAAGCGCGTGGAGATCCCGCTGGTGGCGATCGTGAAGTTCCGCGGCGACAAGCTCTACAACGAGCACATCTACTGGGACCAGGCGAGCGTGCTGGTGCAGATCGGCCTGCTCGACCCGAAGGGCCTGCCCGTGGCCGGCATCGAGACGGCACGCAAGCTCATCGACGAGAACCAGCCGTCCAACACGCTGATGAAGCGGTGGGCGGAGAGCGCCAACGCGGGCTGACCGACTTCAGGGCGCGACCAGGTCGCGATTGGTGCGCGCCTTCCAGTCCTCCGGATCGATCTCCAGCGCACGGTCGTAGGCGCGACGCGCATCGTCCACGCGGCCGGCGTTCTCGTAGGCCCAGCCCAGGTTGTTCCACACCCGCGCCTTGCCGGGTGAATGCCGCGCCGTGGCCTCCCACAGCGCCACCTCGCTGGCGTAGTCGCGGTTGCGGTCCGCCGTGATCACCAGCAGGCAGGCCGCGACGATGCCCAGCAACGGGACGATCACCCGGCGTGGCGCCGCCTGCGCAAGGCCCGCCGCCAGCAGCAGCGCCGGACCGGCCAGGGCGAGGTAGAACTGCCGGTCGTTGGCCACATCGGTGCGCGGCAGCACCGAGTTGGTGGGCAGCAGCCACACGAACATCCAGGCGATCCCGAACCCCAGCCACGGCGCGCTGCGCCAGGTGCGCACCGCCGTCCACGCAAGCAGGCCCAGCAGCACCGCCTTCACCGCCAGGTCCACGCTCCAGTGCTCGTGGACGGCGAGGTCGGGATCGAGATTCAGCACCAGCGCCAGCAGCGGCCGCGTGAGCAGGTACCACACGCCGTCCACCTGGGTGAGCAGGTTCGCGCCCAGTGATCGCGTCTCCAGGCTCGCGCCCAGCAGCCGCCAGAAGCCCGGCACCTGCAACACCACCACGGCCATCGTCCCCACCACCAGCCAGTGGGGAAGCGTGCGCAGCCAGGCACGCCGCCACGTCACGGCGGGATCGAGCCGCTCGATGAGCAGCAGCGCGAAGGGCAGCGCCCACGCGTGCTCCTTCACCGCCAGTGCCAGGGCGAAGGCAAGCGCCGAGAGCAGCCGAGCGGCGAGCGGCGAACGCCACGCGGGCGCCTGCGCGTGCAGCAGCATCGCCACGAGGCAGAACATGGCCATGAGCGACACCGAGCGCCCGGACAGGTAGGTGACGGCCTCGGTCTGGGCCGGATGCAGCGCGAACAGCAGCGCGCACGCCGCAGGCACCCCGCGGACGGCGTCGGCGACCAGTCCCAGCCGCGGCACCAGCGCCCGCACCAGCGCCAGCACCAGCAGCGCGTTGAGGGCGTGCACCGCCACGTTGAACCACGCGAAGGCCGCGGGGTGGCCGTCGCCCGCGCTCCAGCTCGCCACGTAGCTCGCCTTGAGCAGCGGGCGGATGCCCGGCATGAACTGCCACCACGTGGCCCAGTCGTGCACCGCCGGGTTGTCCACGATCACGTTCCAGTCGTCGAACTGGAAGCCCACGTTCCCGGCACCGCTCCAGGCCGCCAGCACCGCCAGCAGCACGAGCGTTGCGCCGATCAGGTCGGCGCGGCCCGTCTCAGCGCGTACCGGCCACATGGGCGAAGGCCCGGTCCACCATGGCGTGCGCGTCCCACCAGCGGTCCTGCGCACCGAGCAGCACCAGCAGCACGCGCTTCGCGCCGCGCTCCGCCCACGCGATGACGCACTTGCCGGCCGCGGGCGTGAAGCCCGACTTCACGCCGATGGCGCCGTCGAGGCGGCCCACCAGCGCGTTGCGGTTGGTGACCTGGAATCGGCGCGCGCCGTCCGCGGTGGCCAGCGACACGCCGGTGCGCCGCACGATCTCGGCGAAGCGCGGGTCGCGCATGGCGATCTCGGCGAGCGCGGCCAGGTCACGCGCGGTGGAGACGTGGCCCTGCGCATCGTGCCCGCAGGCATTGGCGAATCGGCTGTCGCGCAGGCCGAGTTCGACGGCTCGACGGTTCATGCGCGCCACGAACGCCGCCTCGGTGCCGTCGCGCCATTCCGCCAGCGCGCGGCAGGCGTCGTTGCCCGATCCCAGCAGCGTGGCCTGCAGCAGCGTGTCCACGGTGTAGCGCTCGCCCGGGCGCAGGCCCAGTCGCGAGCCAGTGGCCCTGGCCGCGCGATCGCTGGCCGTGACCAGGGCATCGGGCCGTCCTGCCTCGATCACCAGCAGCGCGGTCAGAAC
>CAZXJW010000006.1:0-3999 GCA_964641005.1 uncultured Rhodocyclaceae bacterium | reverse complement strand
GGCTGGCGGGCGGCAGCGGGCGCGAGCCCTCGTGCTCCCAGAGCGTCTCGCCGTCCACGCGCACCAGGTAGGCACGGCCCACCTGCGGGAAGGGGTCGGTGGCGGCGGCAGCCGGAAACGAAGCGGCCGCGCACAGCGCGGCCGCAGGCAACCATCGGCGAATCACGGCGCGGCGGAACATGCCTCCGCGGGCCCGGACCGACCGGACGTCCTCAGAACTTCAGGAACTTCTTGAGCTTGTCCGCGCCTTCCTTGAGCTTGTCGACGCTGGAGGGCTTCTTCTGGGCGTCGGTGGACTGGCCGGTGGTCCCGCCCTGTGAGCCCTGCGTGCCCTGCCCGCCCGGCTGCGAAGCGGCCGAGCCCTGCGCACCAGCCTGCGATGCCGCGGCGGCGCCGCCGGCCTGCGCCTTGGCGGGATCGGCCGTGGCCGCCGTGTAGGACAGCCCGCCCAGCGCCGCGCACATGGAGGCGTGCTTCGGTTCCACCGACGAGTAGGTGCGGCCCGCGCAGTGCTGCTTGCGCAGCGCGGCGGCCTCGGGGCAGTTGCCGCCGAACCAGTTCCAGTCCTGCTTGTCCTGCGCGTCCTTGCACAGCGGCGCGCGCACGGGCACGAGGTCGATCTTGCAGGCCTTCGTGGCCGACGCGAGCTTCTCGCGGCCGTACTTGTCACGCGCCGCGTCCCACGACGGGCGATCGCGCATGCCCTTCACCACCTTGCCGGCGTTGGCGCAGAAATCCGCCTGGCGGTCGCGGCAGATGGTCGCCTCGGGCGGCAGGCCCTCGTAGCCGAACACCATGGAGGGCTCGAGCTCGGCGATCATGCGGTCGCATTCCTTCGCCATCATGTCCTTCTGCTGCTTCTCCATGGCGGCGACCTTCTTGTTCGGGTCCTCCCAGGTGCAGTTGCCCACGCGCTTGCCGGACATGTCCATGCGCATGTTGAACTTCTCGCCGTCGCGCGTGCCGGTGGCGGTCATGAAGCCCCGGTAGGCGTCCTTGCCCAGGTCCTCCATCTCGCCGGTGCCGGTGTAGCTGTCCTTGCCCTCGCTGCACACCACCTTGAAGCTGAACTTGCTGCCCGACTGCTTCGACTCGACCATCTTGCAGTTCTTGTCCATCTGCAGCCGTTCCTCGCGGCGGCCCTTCTGGGTGCACACCTGCTGGGTCATGGCGGGCATCTTCATGCCCTCGGACTGCATGCTCATGGACATCTCCCAGAGCTCGTCCTGACCCTGCTGGGCAAGGACTGCCGCGGGCGCGGCAAGGCTCAGGGCGGCGACAGCGCAGGCGGATCGGAGCAGGCGCATGGGAATCCCTCTTCTGGGCGGCGGGAACGGGCGGCAAGATGCCACGGCCCCCGTCTGGCAAGCAACCTCCGCGCCTTCCCGCGGGCGTTGCCTTTCGGGGACAATCACGGCCTTTCCCGCCCCCGCACCCCGGCGCGCCCGATGATCATCCGCTCCCTGCTCGACACCGACCTGTACAAGTTCACCATGATGCAGGTGGTGCTGCACCAGTTCCCCGGCGCCCAGGTGGAGTACCGCTTCAAGTGCCGCTCGCAGTGGGCCGAGCTGGGCCGGCACGCCAGCGAGATCCGCGGGCAGGTGCGCGCGCTGTGCGGGCTGCGCTTCGCCCGCGACGAGCTCGACTACCTGCGCAGCCTGCGCTTCCTGAAGAGCGACTTCGTCGACCTGCTGCGCCTGTTCCGCCTGGACGAGGGCTACATCGACATCCGCGAGGCGCCCGAGGTGACCGGCGGCCTGGACATCACCATCCGCGGCCCGTGGCTGCACACCATCCTGTTCGAGGTGCCGGTGCTCGCCATCGTGAGCGAGACCGTCATGCGCCACCTGCACCCCGCGCCCGACTTCCCCGAGGGCGAGCGACGCCTGCAGGACAAGATCCGGATGGTGAAGGACTACCCGGACACCGAGTTCCGCATCTCCGACTTCGGCACCCGGCGGCGCTTCTCGCGCGACTGGCAGGAGCACGTGGTCTCGACGCTCAAGGAGGCCCTCGGCCCGAAGTTCACGGGCACCAGCAACCTGCACCTGGCCATGAAGCTGGGCATGGTGCCCCTGGGCACCATGGCCCACGAGTACCTGCAGGCCTGCCAGGCGGTGGGGCCGCGGTTGCGCGACTCGCAGCGCTTCGCCTTCGACAAGTGGGCCGAGGAGTACCGCGGCGACCTGGGCATCGCGCTCACCGACGTGTGCGGCATGGACGCCTTCCTGCGCGACTTCGACCTGTTCTTCTGCAAGCTCTTCGACGGCATCCGCCACGACTCGGGCGACCCCTTCGAGTGGGGCGAGAAGATGATCGCCCACTACCACCGCATGCGCGTGGACCCGCGCTCCAAGACCTTCGTGTTCAGCGACAGCCTGAACGTCCCGCTGTGCATCGACCTCTACGAGCGCTTCCGCGGCCGCTGCCGGCCGGCCTTCGGCATGGGCACCAACCTCACCAACGACCTGGGCTACCCGCCGCTGCAGATCGTCATCAAGATGACCCGCTGCAACGGCCAGCCCGTGGCCAAGATCAGCGACACGCCCGAGAAGACCATGGACTACGACCCGTCCTACGTGGCCTACCTGAGGCAGGTGTTCAACGTGCCCGAGCCGGCCGCGGCATCGGGCGGGGAAGAGGATGCGTGAACTGGTCGGGCTGCTGGTTGCGGCGCTGCTGCTGGCGGGCCCGGCCGGCGCGGCGGAGGTGCTGCAGGGCCGCGTGACCCGCGTGGCCGACGGCGACACCGTGTCCCTGCGCCAGGGCAGCCGCACGGTGAAGGTGCGGCTGGTGGACATCGACGCGCCCGAGCTCGCCCAGCCCCACGGGCGCGACGCCCGCGACGCCCTCGAGGCCATGGTGCTGCGGGAATCGGTGACCGTGCGCTCGGCGGGCTACGACAGGCATCGCCGCCTGCTGGGCCGGATCGAACGCGACCGCGACGGCCTGGACGTGAATCTCGAACTGGTGCGCCAGGGCCACGCCTGGGCCTACAGCCGTGGACCGGAACGCCGCGCGGTGGAAGGGCTGGAGGCCCAGGCGCGGCTGGCCCGCCGCGGGTTGTGGACCGCCCCGGACCCGGAACGCCCGTCCGACTGGCGCCGGCGCAACCCGCGCGAGGGCTGAGCCTCACCCGGTCCGGGCCCGGACGGGAATCGCGCCCGGGCGGACGTTCACCACGACAGCGGCGACTCGCAGGTGCGCTTGAGCCAGCGCGCCTGCAGCGACCCGGCCTCGGGCTTCTCGAAATCCCACCCGCCGGGAGCAACGCCCCAGGTCTTTGGCGTCATGCCCGCGAGGGCGAAGGTGGCCACGGACGACACGGCCAGTTCGCCCTCCTTGCACTTCGCGAGGTAGCGGATCACCTTCTTCACGGGCTCGTCCTCGGGACGGCGCGACAGGTCCTCCCAGCCCACCATCACGTCGAAGCGCACCAGATCGCCGATCTTGGTGATGGAGTCGCTCTCGTAGCGGGTGGCGTTGTCGGGGCGCACCCAGGCCGCCTCCTCGATGGTGGCGTACTGGCCCATGGCGCTGCCGGCGGCCAGCAGGGCGAGCGTGGCGGCGGCGAGGGGGGCGATGGATCGTTGCATCGTCGTGTTCTCCTGGCGGTGAGGGGTTGTCGTGGGTGCCGCGGGCGGCACCCCAGCGCCCGGCAGACGCCACTACGACAGCCGCGTCGCCGCCGCGTTCAGCCCTTCAGACCCGGCAGCCAGAGCGCCACGCCGGGCAGCACCATCACCACCGCCAGCACCACGAGCTGCAGCCCGATGAAGGGCCACACGGCACTGAAGATCTCGTTGAGCGTCACGTCTTCCGGCGCCACGCCCTTCAGGTAGAAGGCCGCCGGCCCGAAGGGCGGCGAGAGGTAGGACACCTGCATGTTCAGGCAGAACAGCACCCCGAACCACACCGGGTCGTAGCCCATGGACACGATGATGGGCACGAAGATGGGCATGGTGAGCAGGCAGATGCCCACCCAGTCCATGATGC
>CAZXJW010000005.1:21198-31922 GCA_964641005.1 uncultured Rhodocyclaceae bacterium | reverse complement strand
ACCTTGCGCGTGCCGTGGGTGATGGACAGCGGCGTCGGGAAGTAGCCCGCGCGCGACAGCGAGTAGATCTGCCGGCCGAAGGCGAAGATGATGGTGTGGAAGCTCGCGATCAGGCCGATGACGGCGCACAGCGACAGCGCCTTGGCGGCGCCGCTGCCGTACAGGGCGCGGAAGCCGTCGAGCAGCGGCTCGCCGGAGGCGCCCAGGTAGAAGGCGCCGCTCGCCTCGGGGTCGCCGCCCTTCACCGGGATGCTGGAGTTGAGGAACAGCACCATGAAGGCGGAGAAGACCAGCGTCGAGATGCCAAGCAGCAGCCCCTTTGGCATGTCGCGCTTCGGATCGTGGGACTCCTCCGCGGCGAGCGGCAGCTGCTCGATGGCGAGGAACAGCCACACGGCGAAGGGCATGGCGGCGAGGACACCTGCGAAGCCCAGCGGCAGGAAGGAGCCCCCGCCGGCGGCGAGTTCCACGATCTTGCCGTCGTCGCCCACGCCGATGTTGAGCGCCCAGCGCGAGAAGTCCAGCTGGCCGGAGAACAGGGCGCTCACCCAGAACACCGACAGCACGGCCAGCGCCAGCACCGTCACCACCACCGAGACCTTGAAGGAGAGCTCCACGCCCACCAGGTTCAGGCCCACGAACAGCACGTACATGCCGATCCACCACAGCGGCTGCATGTGCTCGGGCGTCTCGAAGATGCTGCCCAGGTAGGCGCCGATGAAGAACACGATCACCGCAGGCGTGATCACGTACTCGATGTTCTCCGCCAGGCCCGTGACGAAGCCGCCCCAGGGGCCCATTGCGCTGCGCGCAAAGGAGTAGGCGCCGCCCGTGTGGGGCAGTGCCGGGGACATCTCCGCCAGGCAGAAGCACAGGCAGACGTACATCAGGCCGATGATGATGGCCGCGAAGAACAGCCCGCCGAAGCCGCCGGCCGCGAGTCCGAAGTTCCAGCCCGAGAAGTGGCCGGAGATGACCGCCCCCACGCCCAGCGCCCAGAGCGACCACACGCGCGCGTGCTTGCGCAGTTCCCGCTTGGCGAAATACTCGCTGCCGGCCTCGTGGTACTCGACGTTGCCTACCTTCCTGTTGTCCATGGTCGAACGGTCTCCATCTGTGGCGCTTCGTGGTCGTGACGGGGGCGCTTCGGTGCCCGGAGCGCGCGCCTTCGGGACGAGGCGTTTGCGCAGGTGCGGATCGGGGCCGCGGGAAACCCCAACGGTGGCAGGGGCCCGGCCGGGCAGCGGCGGAGTATGTCCGATTCCTTTCGCCGCCGGCAACCATGGGGCAGCCGCGAGTATGATGCGGTGCGTCACATCCCGTTACATCGCTCCATGCCCCGCACCCATCCCCTCGTCGGCATGACCACCTACGGTCGAAACGCCGACAACCGCTTCACCCTGCCAGCCGAGTACCTCGACGCGGTCCGCCGCGCCGGAGGCGTCCCGCTGCTCGTGGCCCCCGGCGAGCCGCGCTGGGAACAGGTGCTGGACGTGGTGGATGCCTTCATCCTGACGGGGGGCGGGGACATCGACCCCGACCGCTACGGCGGTCGCCGGGTCGAGACCAACTACGGCATGGACAACGAGCGCGACCGCTTCGAACTGGAGCTCGCCCGCCGGGTGGTGGACCTGGAGATGCCCACCCTGGGCATCTGCCGGGGCGCCCAGATCCTCAACGTCGCCCACGGCGGGACGCTCATCGAGCACCTGCCCGACGAGGTGGGCGAGGACGTGCTGCACCGGGCCCCGCCCCGCGAGCCGATCCCGCACGCCATCCACGCCCGCCCCGGCTCGCTGGTGGCGCAGGTGGTGGGGGCGGAGGTGTTCGACGCGGCGTCGTGGCACCACCAGGCCGTGCGGCGGGTGGCGAACGGCTTCGTGGTCAGCGCGAGTGCGCCGGATGGCACGGTGGAGGCCCTGGAGATGCCTGGACATCCGTGGCTGGTGGCGGTGCAGTGGCACCCCGAGATCACCGCGGCCTCCGATCCGGCGCAGCAGCGGCTGTTCGATGCGCTGGTGCAGAAGGTGAGGGCTGCCTGAGCCTCGCCGCAAGGCTCGCCCGAGCCACGATGCGATGGACCATCAGCCCCCGAACCGGTACTGCGCCGACAGCATCAGCCGCGCCATGTCGGCGCTGCGCCCGGCGCCGCGATCGTTGGCGCCGTAGAGCAGTTCGCCGCCCACGCTCAGGTCGGTGAGCACGTCCCAGATCAGGTTCGCGCTCACGTAGGTGGTGCGGGCGTGGCTCGACACCGGATCGGCGCCCCGCTCGGTCCAGCTCAGGCCGCCGGAAACCGTGGAGCGGTAGGCCGCGCTCCAGTGGTGGGTGTAGCCGGCGTAGCCGCCCGCGACGCGCCCGGCCTGCAGCGTTCCGTCGGGTGCGATCCAGGCGTCGGCGTCGGGCGCGTAGCCGGGATCGGCGATGTATCGCTGGATGCCGCGCCCGGCGTGCAGGCCCCAGACGGCGTAGTCGCGGCTTTCGCGCCGCTTAAGGCTGCCCGAGAGCTGCAGGCCCGTGCCGGTGGTCTCCTCCCGTGCGCCCGCGGCGGTGAGTACGCCGAGCCGGCGCACGATGCCCGCGGCCTGCACGTGGCCGAAGGCGCCTTCGCGGCGCACCCGCGCCACCAGGTCGGGCATCGTCTCCCGGCCGCTGCATCCCGGGCTCGATCCGCAGGAAGCGAGTGTGCGCGGGTTCTCCGCGGACAGCGCGAAGGAACGTCCGCGTTCGTCGGCGCGGGCGTAGCGCAGCTGCGTGGTGAGCGCGAACACCGCGGCGTTGGGACCGTAGAAGTCCAGTGTGTCCGGGTACGCGTCGATGTCCATGAACGTGGAATAGGTGCGCCCTGCGGTCCAGTTGCCGAGCTGGCCGTAGAGATGGGCGGCGCGGAAGTTCAGGCCACCCTGGCGGTAGTCGGGCACGTCGGCGCCGAGGAAGTTGGCCTCGAAGTACACGCGCGCGGGCCCGGCCTCGGTGGGACGGCGCCACTCCAGGAACAGCCGGCTGGCGCGGGCGTGCAGCCCGGCGTAGCCGCCGCGATCGCGGTCCGCGCCTTCCACCGGGATGGTGCCGGGCACGAACCAGTCGCGGGTGCCCATGGGGCCGCTGTCCAGGATGCCGTCGAGCTTGAGCCAGCCGCCCGCGCGGAACGTGGACACCGGTGCGCCCGCCGGGGCCGCGCCCGGCGGCCGTGGTTCGGAGGCCGGGTCGACGGCATAGCGGCGCTCGGGAATGAAGGCTTCGTCCCCGCCGCGCTCGCCCGCCTCCGTTGCCCGCCCGGCGCGCGGTGCGGTATCGGCGTTCGCGTCGCCGCGTGCCACTGGCAGGGCGGATCCCGCGGCCGCTGGCGCCCGGTCATTCGTGACGGACCCGGCAGGCGGGGCGATTCCTCCAGGGGCGACTGTCGCCCCCCCCTGCTTCGCGACGACGACGGGCTGGCGTCCCGCAATGGCGTCCTCCAGCCGCACCTCGATGGCATTCATCTGCCGCCGCAGATGGAGGAGTTCGGCGCGCAGCGCCTCCAGCTCGGTGCTGTTGGCTGGTGCGGCGGCCGACGCGGGTGCGGCGGGCAGCAGCAGGCTCGCGACGGCGAGGGTGCGCAGGAAGCGGCGGTGGAGCGGGGGCATGGAAGGGTTCCGTCTCGGGGTGATCGACCAGGTTCAGCGTGCCGCGATGACTTCCAGCTCGAACAGCATGTCCGGCCACACCAGCTCGGGCACGAACAGCAGCATGGAAGCCGGCCGCGCGTCGCCCAGGTGGCGGGCGCGGATGGGGCGGTAGACGTCCAGGTCCTCGCGGCGCACCAGGTACTGCGTGAGCTTCACGATGTCGGCAGCGGTCATGCCTGCCTCGGCGAGCATGGCCTCCACGGCCTGCCAAGCGAGCTCGGCCTGCAGCGCGAAGTCGGGGGGCGGGCGGCCCGTGGCGGGATCGAGGCCGGGCGTGCCTGAGGTCAGGAGCAGGCACTGCGGCGATGTCACTTCCACCGCGTCGCTGTAGGTGCCGATGCGGGCGGCGGTGCCCACGTTCAAGGGACGGTTCATTCACTTGGCTCCTGGACGGTCGAGGCGAGAACTCGCGAGGCGCAACCCCCGGGGCTGCGCGAAGGCGCGCGAATGATGCCTCAGTGTCCCGCGGTCCGTTGACGGGGTCATTTGGCGTTAGCATCCCGTCCCCGCCAACGGAATCGCCATGCCTGCCACCGATCCCGCCGACTGGTCCGCCACAGAGTTGCTGGCGGCCTTCCGCCGCCGCATCCTGTCCCCCGTGGAGGTCGCGCGCGCCTGCCTGGCACGCATCGACCGCCTCGACCCCGCGGTGAACGCGTTCTGCCTGCGCGACGACGACACTGTGCTCGCCATGGCCCGCGCTTCCGAGGCGCGCTGGATGCACGGCGAGCCCGCCGGCCTGGTGGATGGCATTCCCGCCACCATCAAGGACCTCTACCTCAGCCGCGGCTGGCCCACGCTGCGCGGCTCGCTCACAGTGGCGCGCGACCAGCCGTGGGAACACGACCACCCGGCGGTGGCGCGGCTGCGCGCGCACGGCGCCGTGTTTCTGGGCAAGACCACCACGCCGGAGTTCGGCTGGAAGGGCGTCACCGACAGCCCGCTCACGGGCATCACGCGCAATCCGTGGAACACGGCCATGACCTCTGGCGGGTCCAGCGGAGGTGCCGGCGTCGCAGCGGCGCTGGGCATGGGGGTGCTGCACATCGGTTCGGATGGCGGTGGCTCGATCCGCATGCCCGCCGCTTTCTGCGGCGTGTTCGGCCTCAAGCCCACCTTCGGCCGCGTGCCGGCGTGGCCGCCGAGTTCCTTCGGCACCATCTCCCACATGGGGCCCATGACCCGCCACGTCACCGACGCCGCGTTGATGCTCACGGTGATGAGCGAGCATGACCCGCGCGCCTGGGCGGCCCTGCCGCCGGACGGCACGGACCATCGCGTGGGGCTCGACTCGGGAGTGCGCGGGCTGCGGGTGGCCTACAGCGAGACGCTGGGCCACGCGCGCGTCGATCCGGAGGTGGCCGGCCGGGTCCGTGCCGCCGTGGCGGAACTCGAGCGCCTGGGCGCCGTGGTGGAGGCGGTGGATCCGGGCGAACCCGATCCCATCGGCATCTTCGACCGCCACTGGTTCACGCCGGCGGCGTGGACGCTGTCGAAGATGACGCCGGAACAGCTCGCCCTGGTGGACCCGGGGCTGCGGGCGGTGGCGGAGCAGGGGGCGCGCTGGAGCGCCTTCGACTACCTGCAGGCCATGAGCGACCGGGCGAACTACGGCGTGGCGATGTCGCTGTTCCTGGACCGCTTCGACCTGCTGGTGACGCCCACGCTGCCCATTGCTGCCTTCCCGGCCGGACAACTCGTGGCCGATACGGCCACCCAGACCCGCTGGACCGACTGGACGCCCTTCACCTACCCGTTCAACCTGACCCAGCAGCCGGCGGCTTCCCTGCCGGTGGGTCTCACCCGCGACGGCCTGCCCGTGGGGCTGCAGATCGTCGCCGGCAAGCATCGTGACGCGCTGGTGCTGCGCGCTGCCCGGGCCCTTGAGGGCGCCTTCCCGTTCCGCGCGCCCCCGATGTCGGCGTCCTGACGCGCTGGTACGGTGCACGGCGCGCCCGGCGGCGCGCTTGCGGTGCGCCCGCAGACGTGGGCGGCCAGGGCCGGGAATAATCGGCCCCATCCCTCGTTGGGCCCTTGACGCCCGGTCGTTCCAGGCTTGAACCTCGATCTCCCGCCCATCCCCGTTCCGAAAGCGCCGTACCGATGACCGCCATCAAGTCCCTGCTCGTGGCCAACCGCTCCGAGATCGCCATCCGCGTCATGCGGGCGGCGGCCGAGCTGGGCATCCGCACCGTGTCGATCTTCTCGCACGAGGACCGCTTCGCCCTGCACCGCTTCAAGGCCGACGAGAGCTACCACGTGGGCGCCGGCCGCAAGCCGCTGCAGGCCTACCTGGACATCGAGGACATCATCCGCATCGCCCGCCAGGCGAAGGTGGACGCCATCCACCCCGGCTACGGCTTTCTCTCCGAGAACCCGGACTTCGCCCGCGCCTGCGCCGAGGCCGGCATCCGCTTCATCGGTCCCACCCCCGAGGTGATGACCACGCTGGGCAACAAGGTGGCCGCGCGCAACGCCGCCGTGGCGGCCGGCGTGCCGGTGATGCCCGCCACCGGGCCGCTGCCGAGGGAGCTCGATGCCGCGGCACGCATGGCCGCGGAGATCGGCTATCCCCTCATGCTCAAGGCGAGCTGGGGCGGCGGGGGCCGCGGCATGCGCGTGATCGAGACCGAGGCCGATCTGGCCGCGCAGCTCGACACCGCCCGCCGCGAGGCCCAGGGCGCCTTCGGCAACGACGAGGTGTACCTCGAGAAGCTGGTGCGCCGCGCCCGCCACGTGGAAGTGCAGATCATGGGCGACCTGCACGGCAACCTGGTGCACCTGTTCGAGCGCGACTGCTCGGTGCAGCGGCGCAACCAGAAGGTGGTGGAGCGCGCCCCGGCGCCCTACCTGGACGACGCCCGCCGCGCCGAGCTGTGCGAGTCGGCCCTGCGCCTGGGCCGGGCCGTGAACTACACCCATGCCGGCACGGTGGAATTCCTCATGGATGCCGACACGGGCCAGTTCTACTTCATCGAGGTGAACCCGCGCATCCAGGTGGAGCACACCGTCACCGAGGAGGTGACGGGCATCGACATCGTGCAGTCGCAGATCCGCATCACCGAGGGTGCGCGCATCGGCGACCCGGGCTGCCCCGTGCCGCGCCAGGAGGACATCCGGCTCAATGGCCACGCGCTGCAGTGCCGCGTCACCACCGAGGACCCGGAGAACGGCTTCCGGCCCGACTACGGCCGCATCAGCGCCTACCGCAGCGCGGCCGGCTTCGGCCTGCGCCTCGACGGCGGCACGGCCTACACCGGCGCGGTGATCACGCCCTACTACGACTCGCTGCTGGTGAAGGTGACGGCCTGGGCGCCCACGCCCGCCGAGGCGATCCGCCGCATGGACCGGGGCCTGCGCGAGTTCCGCATCCGAGGCCTGTCCACCAACCTGCAGTTCGTGGAGAACGTGATCAACCACCCGGACTTCGTCGCCGGGCGCGTGATCACGCGCTTCATCGACAACACGCCCGAGCTGTTCAACTTCGCGCGCCGCCGCGACCGCGCCACGCGCGTGCTGCGCTACCTCGGCGAGACCATCGTCAACGGCCACCCCGACATGAAGGGCCGCGCGAAGCCCGACCTTTCCCACGTGCAGCTCGCCGTGCCGGCCGTGGACCGCACCGTGGCGCCGCCGCCCGGCTCGCGCGACCTGCTCAGGCGCCTCGGGCCCGAGGGGTTCTCGAAGTGGATGCTCGAGCATCCGCGCGTGCTGCTCACCGACACCACCATGCGCGATGCGCACCAGTCGCTGTTCGCCACGCGCATGCGCAGCATCGACATGGCACGCATCGCGCCGGCCTACGCGCGTCTCGGCGCCGGACTGTACTCGCTGGAGTGCTGGGGCGGGGCCACCTTCGACGTGGCGCTGCGCTTCCTCAAGGAGGATCCCTGGGAGCGGCTGCGGCTGCTGCGCGAGGCCGTGCCCAACGTGCTGTTCCAGATGCTGCTGCGCGCCTCGAACGCCGTGGGCTACACCAACTACCCGGACAACGTGGTGCGCCACTTCGTGCAGCAGGCCGCCCGGGGCGTGGACGGCACCGGCGGCATCGACCTGTTCCGCGTGTTCGATTCGCTGAACTGGGTCGAGAACATGCGGGTCGCCATCGACGCGGTGCGCGAGACCGGCGCCATCTGCGAGGGCGCCATCTGCTACACGGCCGACCTGTTCGACGGCACCCGCAAGTACGACCTGAAGTACTACACCGGCATCGCCCGCGAACTGCAGAAGGCGGGCGTGCACGTGCTGGGCATCAAGGACATGGCCGGGGTGTGCCGGCCGCGCGCCGCGGCGGCCCTGGTGAAGGCGCTCAAGGAGGAGACCGGGCTGCCGGTGCACTTCCACACCCACGACACCTCGGGCATCGCCGCGGCTTCCGTGCTGGCCGCCGTGCACGCCGGCGCCGACGCGGTGGATGGTGCGCTGGATTCCATGAGCGGGCTCACCTCGCAGCCCAACCTGGGCGCCATCGTGGCGGCCCTGGAGGGCACGGAGCACGACCCCTGCGCGCCCGGCGGCGAGCTGTGGTCCATCGACCCCGAGGGCCTGCAGCGGCTGTCCGACTACTGGGAGGGCGTGCGCCACTTCTACGCGCCCTTCGAGGCCGAGATCCGCTCCGGAACGGCGGACGTGTACCGCCACGAGATGCCCGGCGGCCAGTACACCAACCTGCGCGAGCAGGCCCGCGCCATGGGCCTGGCCCATCGCTGGGCGGAGGTGTCGCGCGCCTATGCCGAGGTGAACCGGCTGTTCGGTGACATCGTGAAGGTCACGCCCACCTCCAAGGTGGTGGGCGACATGGCGCTGTTCATGGTGGCCAACGACCTCGGGCCCGAGGACGTGCTCGACCCGGCGCGCGAGGTGGCCTTCCCCGAGTCGGTGGTGTCGCTGTTCAAGGGGGAGCTGGGCTTCCCGCCCGACGGCTTCCCCGAGGCGCTGTCGCGCAAGGTGCTCAAGTGCGGCACGCCCGCGGCCATCCTGCCCGAGCCCCCGAAGCCCTACCGGCCCGGCGACCATCTGCCGCCGGTGGATCTCGAGGCCGCGCGCAAGGAAGCCGAGAAGGCGGCCGGGCACCAGATCTCGGACACTGATCTGGCCTCCTGGCTCATGTATCCCAAGGTGTTCCGCGAGTACGCGGAGCATCGCCGCCACTTCGGCGACGTGAGCATCCTGCCCACGCCGGCGTTCTTCTACGGCCTGGCGGAGCGCGAGGAAGTGTCGGTGGACCTCGATCCCGGCAAGACGCTGGTGATCTCGCTGCAGGGCACCGCGCCCTCCGAGGAGGAGGGGCACATCAAGGTGCTGTTCGAGCTCAACGGCCAGGGGCGCACCGTGCGGGTGTCCAAGCACGGCGCAGCCAAGGCGGCGAAGCGCACCCAGGCTGATCCGGGCAACGCGGCGCACGTGCCCGCGCCCATGCCGGGGATGATCGTCACGGTGGCGGTGAAGGCGGGCCAGGCGGTGAAGGCGGGCGATCCGCTCGTGTCCATCGAGGCCATGAAGATGGAGTCGCAGATCCGCGCCGAGCGTGATGGCTCGGTGAAGCACGTGCACGTGCGGCCGGGGGAGACGGTGGCGGCGCACGACCTGCTGATCGAGATGGCATGACCCTCGGGCTCGCGAACAGCTACGCCACGCTGCCGGAGCGTTTCTTCGTGGCGCTCGCGCCCACGCCCGTCCGGGCGCCGCGACTGCTGGCCTTCAATCGCCCGCTGGCGCTGGAACTGGGCCTGGACGCGGACGCGCTGGAGCCCCACGCGGCAGAGATCTTCTCTGGCAACCGCGTGCCCGAGGGCGCAAATCCCGTGGCGCTGGCCTACGCCGGTCACCAGTTCGGCCACTTCGTGCCGCAGCTTGGCGACGGCCGCGCCATCCTTCTGGGCGAGGTGACGGACCGCCACGGCGTGCGCCGCGACGTGCAGCTCAAGGGCTCGGGCCGCACGCCCTTCTCGCGCAGTGGCGACGGGCGCGCGGCGCTCGGCCCGGTGCTGCGCGAGTACCTTGTGAGCGAGGCGATGCACGCGATGGGCATCCCCACCACGCGCTCGCTGGCGGCGGTACTCACGGGCGAGGCCGTGTACCGCGACGACGTGCTGCCCGGCGCGGTGCTCACGCGCGTGGCGGAGAGCCACGTGCGGGTGGGAACCTTCCAGTACTTCGCCGCGCGAGGCGACACCGAGGGCGTGAAGGTCCTGGCCGACTGGGTGATCGCGCGCCACTACCCGGAGTCGGCGCAGGCAGAGAATCCCGCGCTGGCGCTGCTGGCGGCGGTGTGCGAGCGCCAGGCCGCGCTGGTGGCGAAGTGGATGATGGTGGGGTTCATCCACGGCGTGATGAACACCGACAACATGGCCGTCTCGGGCGAGACCATCGACTACGGGCCGTGCGCCTTCATGGACGCCTACCACCCGGAGACGGTGTTCAGCTCCATCGACCACCAGGGCCGCTACGCCTTCGCCAACCAGCCGGGCATCGCGCAGTGGAACCTCACGCGGCTGGCGGAGTGCCTCCTGCCGCTGGTGGATCCCGACCCCGACCGTTCGGTGCCGCTGGCCACGACGGTCATCGATGATTTCGCCGGGCGCTTCGAGCACCACTGGACCGCAGGCATGCGCGCCAAGCTGGGGCTGGCCACGTCGAGGGACGAGGATGGCGCCCTGGCCGTGGACCTGATGGAACTCATGCAGGCGGCGCAGGCGGATTTCACGCAGACCTTCCGGCGGCTCGCGGATGCCGCGGAGGATTCCCGTGCGGAGCTCGCGCTGCGCATGGCGTTTCCGGATGCGGAGGCGATCGGTGCGTGGCTGGCACGCTGGAGGGCGCGCGTGGCGCAGGAGCCTGCCACCCCGGCTGCACGGGCGGCAGCCATGCGGCGTGCCAACCCCGCCTTCATCCCGCGCAATCATCGGGTGGAGGCCGCCCTGGAAGCCGCGGTGGAACGCGACGACCTGGGGCCTTTCGAGGAACTGTTCGCGGTGCTGCAGCGGCCCTTCGAGGACCAGCCGGGTCGGGAGCCCTATGCCGATCCGCCGCCGCCGGGCGGCGGGGTGTACCGGA
>CAZXJW010000005.1:10206-21188 GCA_964641005.1 uncultured Rhodocyclaceae bacterium | reverse complement strand
GACCTGAAGTCCGCCCTTCAGTGCGCCAGCGCCCCGCACTCCTCCACGCTCACCAGCCGGCGCCCGTCCCTGTCCCACAGCAGGAACTTCAGCGCCCCCGGCACCCCGGCCAGTGGCACGCGTGTGACGCCGGCGAACAGCGCCTCGTGCTCGGCGTGGCATCGCGCCAGGTGGTAGTTGGGAATGCGCGAGGACAGGTGGTGGACGTGGTGGAACGCGATGTCGGCGCTGAACCAGTTCAGCCACGCGGGGAGCACCAGCAGGCTGGTGCCGTGCAGGGCGGCCTCGTCGTGGTCCCAGCCCTCCGCGTCGCTGGCGTAGGAATGCTCGAAGTTGTGCTGCACGGTGAACAGCACGATGGCTCCACCGCCGGCCAGTGCCATGGACACGCCGTACACCAGCGCGAAGGTGGCGGGCCCCACGGCCCACGCCATGACCGCCCAGGCCGCGAACAGCGCCACGTTGTTGGCGCTCATGTGGCGGTATTCCTTCCACGACTTCCAGCGCGGTGTCGTGAAGGTGGCGGCATGGGCAGCGAGAGACTTCGAGGGCTGCGCGAGCTTGCCGCGCACGGCGTGCACCATCAGTTCTAGGGTACCCTTCACCCACGTCACGCGCGGATTGACGACGAGATAGACGAATCCCGCCAGCGGCGCGATCCAGATGCTGCGTGAACGGCGATAGCGCGCCTGCTGGCCGGCGGACATGGCGGCATACTCGTCCACCGTGATGACGTTCAGCGGACCCCGGTAGCGCGACCAGTCGCCGTTGGTGGCGTGGTGGTAGGCGTGATTCTGCGACCAGACGAACTGCGGCATGCCCGACACCACGCCCAGCAGGAAGCCGATGCCACGGTTCAGGCGCGCGGAGCGGAACAGGGCGCCGTGGCCGCAGTCGTGCATCAGCACGAATACCCGCAACAGGAACAGGCTCATGGGCGGCACCACCAGCACCGCCGCCAGCCAGGTCGATCGTTCACCGAGCATCGCGGCGGCGATCCAGAGCGCGCCCAGCGGCAGCAACGTGGTGGCCACCTGGACGAGACCGGTGGCGTCGTCGGGCTTCGCGTGGCGGCGGATGAGGTCGTGCTTGCAGCGGCGCAGGGACGCGACGGCATCCTCCGGAGCGCGGCTCGTCGGTACGGGCTCTGCGGCCGGGGAAACGGCGGTATCCGGGGCGAAGGAAGGGGCGCTCATGAAGGCGTCATGTCCCGGCTGCGGGGCCGGGCGACGCGCATCGGAGCACTCGCCGTGGAGAAAGGTTCCTCGACGGGGTCGTTTCCACTCACGACGGGGAGAACCCACGCGAGCGGCATGGAGAATCCGGCGCCCGGGTCAGCAACGATGCCTCGCGCCGGTTCGCGCTCACGTGCGGTACGACGGATCGATACGGTCGAGCATGCGCAGTGCCGCCGGCCACTCGGGATGGCGCACCACGGCGCCGGCCTGGGCGTCACCGCCCTCGAACTGCTGGCGGGTGTGGGCCATGACGGCGTCGGGGATGCGGTTCAGCTGTCCCGCGGCCATGGCCTTGAGCTGCACGCCCGCGGCCACCTCGAACTGGTACAGGCGCACCCAGGCCCATGTGATGCTGGGCCCGCACACCAGCACGCCGTGGTTGCGCAGCACCAGGGTGTGGTTGCGCGTGCCCAGGTCGGCCACGAGGCGGCGCTTCTCGCCTTCGTCCAGGGCGATGCCCTCGAAGGGGTGGTAGCCCACGCGCTCGTGGAACTGGCAGCCCTCCTGGGACAGCGGAACGAAGTCGGTGTCCACCGCGGCCAGGGCCACTGCATTGGGCGAGTGGGTATGGGCCACGCACTGGAGGTCGGGGCGCGCCGCGTGGACGGCCGAGTGGATCACGTAGCCGGCGTGGTTGACGGGGAAGGGCGAGCCGTCCACCTTGTTGCCCTCGAGGTCGATCTTCACCAGGTTCGAGGCGCGGATCTCGTCGTAGGCCAGGCCGAAGGCGTTGATGAGGATGTGCTCGGTGCCGGGGATGCGCGCGGTGATGTGGTTGTAGACCTGAGAATCCCAGCGGTAGTGGTGCACCAGCCGGTAGCAGGCGGCCAGTTCCACGCGGGTGCGCCACTCCTCGGGACTGAAGCCCTCGGGGATGGGGCCGACCTCGATGTGCTGCAGTTCCTGGGCACTGACGATCATCGTCGCGTTCTCCGTGTCAGCCGAGGGTGGGCATGTGGAACCCTGGCGCCGGCGTGTCCTGGTGCGGCCAGCGCGTGGTGATCACCTTGGTGCGGGTGTAGAACTTCACGCCCTCCGCGCCGTGCACGTGCAGGTCGCCGAACAGCGAGTTCTTCCAGCCGCCGAAGGAGTAGAAGGCCACGGGCACGGGTATGGGCACGTTGACGCCCACCATGCCGACCTGGATCTCGTTCTCGAAGCGCCGCGCCGCGCCGCCGGATTCGGTGAAGATGGCGGTGCCGTTCGCGTACGGGTTGGAATTCACCAGCGCGATGGCCTCCTCGAGGGTCTCCACGCGCAGCACCACCAGCACCGGGCCGAAGATCTCGTCCTGGTAGATCTTCATGTTCGGCTTCACGTGGTCGAACAGCGAGGTCCCCAGGAAGAAGCCGTCCTCGTGTCCGGCGATCTTCAGGCCGCGGCCGTCCACCACCAGCTTCGCGCCTTCCTTCACGCCCTGGTCCACGTACGAGGCCACGCGGTCGCGGTGCTCGCGGGTGACCAGGGGGCCCATGTCCATGCCGGGCGCGTCGCCCGGGCCCACCTTGATGGCGCGGGCCTTCATCTCCAGCAGCGACACCAGCGGGTCGGCCGCGGCCCCCACGGCCACCGCCACGGAGATCGCCATGCAGCGCTCGCCGGCCGAGCCGAAGGCCGCGCCGGTGAGGGCCTCGGCGGCGAATTCCAGGTCGGCGTCCGGCAGCACCACGGCGTGGTTCTTGGCGCCGCCCAGCGCCTGCACGCGCTTGCCGTTGCGGGCGCAGGTCTCGTAGATGTGCTTCGCGATGGGCGTGGAGCCCACGAACGACACGGCGGCGATGCCGGGGTGGGCGAGGATGGCCTCCACGGCCTCGCGATCGCCGTGCACCACGTTGAACACGCCGTCGGGCAGGCCCGCCTCCTGCAGCAGCTCGGCCATGCGCATGGCCGCCGAGGGGACCTTCTCGGAGATCTTGAGGATGAAGGTGTTGCCGCAGGCGATGGCCATGGGGAACATCCACATGGGCACCATGGCCGGGAAGTTGAACGGGGTGATGCCGGCGCACACGCCCACGGGCTGGCGCACGGTGTGCACGTCCACGGCCGTGCCCACGTTCTCGGAATACTCGCCCTTGAGCAGCTGTGGGATGCCGCAGGCGAATTCCACCACCTCGATGCCGCGCTGCACCGAGCCCATGGCGTCGGGCACGGTCTTGCCGTGCTCCTCGCTCACCATCACCGCCAGCGCCTTCTGGTTCTCCTGCATGAGCTGCAGGAACCTCTGCATCACCCGGGCGCGCTTGAGGATCGAGGCGTCGCGCCAGCCGGGCAGCGCCGCCTGGGCGGCCAGCACGGCGGCATCCACGTCGGCGCCGTTGGCGAAGGCCACGCGCCGGGCCACCTGTCCGGTGGCGGGGTTGTAGACATTGCCGTGACGCGTGCCGGTGCCGGCGGTGCGCCGTCCGCCGATCCAGTGAGGGACGGTCTGGATTTCGATGGGCTTGTTCATGGGGGAGGCTCCTGCGAAAGGCCGGTATTGTCTCGCAAAGCGGCCGGGCAGGGATGGACCAGGCCGCCGGCTGCCGCTCGCGGGCGGTCAGAAGCGCATGCCGACCCCAAGGGTCCAGCCGCGCACGTCGGGTCCGATCAGCCCGCTCGCGCCCAGACGCAGGCGGGTCGGGGCCTGGCGGGAGACGGGGATCTCCAGGGCGGCCCCGAGCTCGGCCACGTGGGTGAATCCCAGTGCATTGCGGTTCGGTCCGAAGAAGCCGGCGCCGCCAGCCACGATCGCCCAGTGCATCGGCATGCCGAATGCGTCGAATCCCGTCGGCGCGAGGCGTTCCGCCCGCACGGACCATCCGCTGGCCGACTCGTTGAAGGCCAGCGCGGGGTCGCTCGTTCCGTGGCTGCGGATGCTGGACCATGAGAGATGGCCGCGCAGGCTGAGCACGCGGGAAGGGCTCGCGTCCAGCCACTGGACCGCGGCGCTGGGTGTCACCAGGGTGGCGTCGGTGCTCCAGTTGAACAGCCGGCCGTCCAGCAGTGGGCCCAGCGGTGCGGCACCGCCCTGGTAGCGCGCGCGGTTCTCGAGGCGGGCGAGGCTGAAGTCGATGGCGGGCAGCAGGGTCCATCCGCGTCCGAGCGCGATGTTCAGTCCCAGTCCCGCGGTCAGGCTCGCCGCAGTCCACCGGGCGTCGATTGCGCCCGAGCCCGTCCCGGCCGGGTTGACCGGGAAGCGGGTCTCGAAGCCCATGTAGCCCGCCGCCGCGCGCGCGAGCACTTCCACGCCGGGGGCTGGCGACGCGATGGGGGTCTCGTAGGGAAACCGGTAGACGTCGATGGTGCTGGACGGGTTGGTGCCCACGTCGTAGCGCGCCGCGCTCACGTCGGGCGTCGCGGCCACGTTGAGCATCTGGGCGTAGCCCGGGCCGAGCCGCGCCGCGGACAACTGGTCGCTGATCGAGTCGGCGCGGGCGCCTTGGGCGCCGGACACCGCGACCACGATCAGCAGCGCCAGCCTGCCGCGCCGGAGCGAGGCCGGGTGGCGTGGGGACGGATGCGTCACCCGTGGCGTGCCGTGGCCCGCATGGCCACGACCCGGTCGGATCGGCGCGTCTCGAGTGCCAAGCCTCCGTCGGCCGGAGCACCGAAAAGCTCGAAGGGCGCCAGGTCGAAGATCGGAGCCTCGCTGCGGAACTCGAAGCCGGTCAGCGGCGCGCCGGCATGGTCCATGGCCAGCCCCGCCAGCAGCACCGCCTGCAGCGGGCCATGGACGATGACGCCAGGGTAGCCCTCAACCTGGGTGCAGTAGTCGCGGTCGTAGTGGATGCGGTGGGCGTTCCAGGTGAGGGCGGAGAAGCGGAACAGCAGCGCCGCCTCGGGGTTCACCGTGGCGCCGAAGGCGCCCGCGGGCAGTGGCTCCGGGGGCAGCACGGCCGGTGCCGGCACGGGCTCGCCGTGGCCGCGGTAGACGATGTCCTGCTCCTCCTCGATGCATGTGGCGCCGCCCTGGCTGACGCGGATGGCCACGGTGGTGAACACCAGCCTGCCGGTACGTCCGGTCTTCTCCGTGATGGCGCGGATCGTGCGCTCGAGGCGGGCCGGCGCGCCGATGCGCAGCGGCGCCAGGAAGCGCATCCGCCCGCCCGCGAACATGCGCCGCGGCAGCGGCACCGGCGGCATGAAGGCGCCGCGCTGCTCGTGGCCGTCCTCGGCCAGTGCCGCCTGGGGCGTCAGCGAGGGGAAGTGGAACCAGTGCCACAGCGGCGGGAGGGCCGTGCCATCGCGGAACGTGGCCGGGTCGCGGCCTAGGGTGGCTGCGGCCTGGCGGGCGGGGGCCGGGGCGATGAAGTCCTCGACCGACTCCGTACGGTCGATCCAGGCGGAGAAGTCGGATGTCTCGGTGGCGTCGTGCTGCACTGCGGCCCCTGGGTGGATGTGCGGGAGAGCCGCGATGCTAACCCGGCGGTCTCAAGGAATTCCGTAGGCGAGATCGCGTGATTCCGCGCTGTCGGGATGCCGCCGGCGGTGCCATCGTGGCGATTCGGACCGGTGTCGCGGACCCGCGCCCCGGCCGGCATCGACACGCCACGGAGGACATCACCATGAACACGCTTCGCCTGCTCCTGCTCGCCTGCGGGGTCGCCCTCGCTGCCGCCGCCACCGCCGAGGGCACCGACATTCCTTTCCCGGAGGGATACCGCAGCTGGCATCACCACCGCTCCACGGTGAACATGACCGGCCACGCGCCGGAGGGCAACGTGGGCATACAGCACGTCTACGCCAACGCCGCGGCACTGGAGGGCCTGCGCACCGGGCGCTTCGCCGATGGCGCCACCTTTGTGGTGGATCGATTCAAGTACGAGGACGGCGGCAACAGCAGCCTGGTGCAGGGTGCGCGCAAGGTGGTGGCGGTGATGGTGCGCGATGCCGCGAAGTATCCGGCCACGGGCGGCTGGGGCTTCGAGGCGTTCAAGGCCGGCGATCCCAACCAGCGCGTCGTGAAGGATGGGGGCACGATGTGCTTCTCCTGCCACATCCCCCACGCGGACAACAACTACCTGTTCTCGCGCAACGACAAGCCGTGAGGCGGCTCGCGGATCGGTAACGGATCGGTAGGGCCCCGCGGGCGAGGATCACTCGCGGGGCCGGCGCATGGGGCGCCCGCCAGGATCCGGGAGGGCTGGACCATGACCATCGAAGGCGGCTGCCTGTGCGGCCAGGTGCGCTATCGCAGTGAATCCGATCCCCTGGCGGTGGCGGCCTGCCACTGCCGTCACTGCCAGCGGACCAGCGGCAGCGCATTCTCGGTGATCGTGGGCGTGCCGCGCGCCGGGGTCACGGTGACCGGCACGCTGGCCGCCTACGCCGACAAGGGCGACGACAGCGGCATGCCCGTGGTTCGCCAGTTCTGCCCGAACTGCGGCTCGCCCATCCTGAGCGACGTGGCCGCCACACCGGACCTGCTCTGGCTCAAGGGCGGCAGCCTCGACCAGCCCGCGGCCGCGGCGCCGCAGATGAACATCTGGTCTGAGCGGGCGCTGCCTTGGCTGGAGGGGCAGGGTGCGGTGCAGAGCTTCGCGAGGAATCCGCCCCTGGGCGGTTGAGCCGGGCGGCCGGCGTCGGCTGGCCGACGTCGCGCGAATCGCGGTCGTCAGCCCAGGACCTCGAACCGCTGCCGCACGACCGCCTCGCCCCCCTGGTCGTCGACCCACTCGAAGGTGAACTCGCCGCTTCGGTGCGCCACGAACCCGAACTGCAGGAACGGGTTGGTGGACACCGCCGGATGCATCCGCGCCTCGAACACCACCTCGCCCTCGAAGCGGCAGGTGAAGCGTTCGACCACGTGGCGCGGGATCGTCCGCCCCATGTAGTCGGAACGAAACCCTGAATCGTTCGGATGCTCCACCTGGGCGCGGATCTCGACGATCTCGCCGTGCCGCGCCGTGGCCGGCATGCGCACCCGGCCCTTGCCCATGCGGCTCACAGGCCGCACCCGGCATTGGTCACTTCCACCTCCGCCGCGGCGGTCCACAGGCTGCCGTCGCTCATCTCGGCCACGGCCTGGATGCGCTGAGAGGCCGACAGGCGGATGCGCGTGGCCACCCGGGCGCGGCCCATGGCCGGCGTGAGGCGCAGTTCGATGACCCGGGGCAGGTTGTTCTTCTCGGCGAACAGGTGGAGGGCACGCACGTGATCCTGCGCGCTCATGGGGCTGTCCACGCTCAGGGTGACGGGCACCACGTTGCCGTCCTCGGACAGCTGCGGCACCTCGATGCGCACCCGGCCGGGCCGCAGCGGCCGCTCGCCGAAGGTCTCGGCGAGCGCCGCGGCCAGCGCCTCGGGTGTGGCCAGTGCCGGTGGCACGGCGCGGATCGCGAGCGCCACGCACGCCATGCCGGCGAGCAGGCGCCGCCGTCCCGGCCGGTGCCTGCTCGCCGGCCGGGACGATGAAGACGGACGCACCCGCGCCTCAGGCGTAGAAGTAGCCGAGCTTGCGCAGCGGCAGCGCGCGCACCCGCACGCCCGTGGCGGCGAACAGCGCGTTGCACAGCGCCGCCGGCACGGCCGCGATGGGAGGCTCGCCCACGCCGCCCCAGAAGCCGCCCGAGGGCATGATGATGGACTCCACCACGGGCGGCATCTCCGCCAGGCGCAGCACCGGGTAGTCGATGAAGTTCGACTGCTGCACCCGGCCGTCCTTGATGGTGATGTCCTCGTGCATGATCATGGACAGGCCCCACACCACGCCGCTCTGGATCTGCGCCTCCACGGCATCCCGGTGCACCACGTGGCCGGGGTCGAGCGCCACCACCACGCGCTTCACGTCGATGCCCTTCTCGCCCTTCATGGACAGCTCCACCGCCGCGGCCGAATAGCTGCCATAGGAATCCTGCACCGCGATGCCGCGGAACACGCCCTTCGGCGCCGGAGTGTCCCAGCCGATGGCCTTCGCCACCGCGTCGAGGCAGGCGAGGTCCTTCGGCTTCTTCTCCAGCAGCGGCCGGCGCATGCGGTACGGGTCGCGACCCGTGGCGTGGGCGATCTCGTCGATGAAGCACTCGCGGTAGAACGGGTTCTGGGTGTGCGCCACCGCGCGCCAGAAGCCCGGCGGCACGTGCGGGTTGCGCATGGCGTACTCGTTGACGAAGTTGGGCACCGCGTAGGGGTTGTCGGAGAAGCTGCGGGTGTTGATGGGATCGAGCCCGTTCTTCACGTTGTCCGGCACCACGGTGATCATGATGGACTGGTCGGCCTGGCGCACGTGCCAGCCGATCCAGTTGCCCTGCGCGTCGATGGCGGCGCGCTGCTTCACGATGGAAACCGGGCGGTAGCGGCCCTGGCGCATGTCCTCCTCGCGCGACCACTGCAGCCGCACCGGCGTGCCCGGCATCTCGCGGGCGATCAGCACCGCCTGCTTGGTGTACTCCTGGTGCGGTCCGCGCCGGCCGAAGCCGCCGCCGGCGTGCATCTTGTGCACGATCACCTTGTCCAGCGGCACGCCCGACACCTCGGAGGCCGCCGCGATGGTGGTCTCGCCGTTCTGGGTGCCCACCCACACCTCCACGCGGTCGTCGGTGACCAGCGCCGCGGCGCACTGCGGCTCCATGGTGGCGTGGTTGAGGTAGCCGCAGGAATACTCGGCCTCGAGCACTTTCGCCGCGCCGGCGAAGGCGGGGCCGATGTCGCCGTCCTTGCGCGCCACCGGCACCTCCGTGGCCTCCAGGCCGGTGCGCAGGAAGCGTTCGATGGACGCGTCGTCCACGGCGCCGTTCGCGCCGGTGTCCCACTCCACGGGCAGCGCCTTGAGGGCCTCGTTGGCGCGCCACCAGTTGTCGGCCACCACCGCCACCCAGTCGGGGCCGGCCACCACGCGCTTCACGCCGCGCCGGTCCATCACCTTCGAGGCGTCGTGGGACTTGAGCTTGCCGCCGAACACCGGGCACTGCACCACCGAGGCGTGCAGCAGGCCGGGCAGGCGCACGTCGGCGGCGTACACCTGGGCGCCGGTGGTCTTGGCGGGGATGTCGAAGCGTGGCGGCGAGGTGCCGATGAGCTTCCACTGGGAGGGGTCCTTGAGCGCCGGCTCCTTGGGCACGGGCAGCTTCGAGGCCGCCTCGGCGAGCTGGCCATAGGTGGCGGCGCGGCCGCTGGGGGTGTGGAACACCAGGCCCTTCGCCACGCCCAGTTCGGAGACGTCCACGCCCCACTGCTGGGCGGCGGCCGTGAGCAGCATCTGGCGCGCCGCGGCGCCGGCCTCGCGGACGTACTTGTGGGAGTCGCGGATGCCGCGCGAGCCGCCGGTGCTCATGGAGCCGAACACGCGGTTGCGGCGGATGTGCTCGTTCACGTCGGCGTACTCGGCGCGCACCTTGTTCCAGTCGCACTCCAGTTCCTCGGCCACCAGCATGGGCAGGCCCGTGAAGGTGCCCTGGCCGAGCTCGGAGCGGGCGATGCGCACGATCACCGTGTCGTCGGGCTCGATGACGATCCAGTGGGTGACCTCGGTGACGCCGTCCGCGGCCGCGGCGGCCTCGGGTGCGAGGCGCACGCCGATGGCTAGGCCGCCGGCCACGGCGGCGGACTTGACGAGGAAGGCACGTCGCTGGGGATTGTCGATGGCGTTCATGGCATCAGCTCCGGGCGGGCGCCACGTCGGCGGCGAGGCGGATGGCCTCGCGCACGCGCACGTAGGTGCCGCAGCGGCAGATGTTGGTCATGGCGGCGTCGATGTCCGCGTCGGTGGGCTTCGGGGTGTTCTTCAGCAGCGCGGCGGCGGCCATCACCATGCCGCTCTGGCAGTAGCCGCACTGCGGCACCTGGTGGGCCACCCACGCCTGCTGCACCGGGTGCTGGCCCTCGGGCGAGAGGCCCTCGATGGTGACGATCTCCTTGCCCTCGGCCGCCGCCACGGGCAGCACGCAGGCGCGCATGGCCTGGCCGTCCAGGTGCACGGTACAGGCGCCGCAGGCGGCCACGCCGCAACCGTACTTGGTGCCGGTGAGGCCGAGTTCGTCGCGCAGCACCCACAGCAGGGGCATGTCGGGCTCGACGTTCACGTCGAACGTCTTGCCGTTGATCTTGAGGACGGGCATGGAGGGGTCTCCCACGAGGTCTTGGAGGAATCCGGGCGCGGGCGCCCGGCGGAAGGCGAATGGTAGACAACGCCGGCGGGGTTTCGATCCCGCCATGGGCTCAGGGGGGCTGGAGGGCCTCCGATTCCACCACGTGGAAGCCCGGCCGGGCCGCCAGGGCCGCCTCCAGGAGCGCGGCGGCCACCCGATCCACGGGCACGGGGCGGATGCGCCGCGGCAGCAGGGGCCCGAGCAGCCGCCCGATCCACAGCGCCGCGGCCTCGCCGGGGCGCTTGTCCGGGCGCGGCCCGCCGTCCAGGAAGGACGGCCGAACGGTGGTGACCGACGCGAAGCCCAGGCCCTGCAGGTCGCGCTCGAGTTCGCCCTTGACCCGCAGGTAGAAGGTCGAGGCGGCCGGATCCGCCCCGAGCGAGGAGTTGAGCACGAAGCAGGGCGTGCCGGCGGCACGGGCGAGGCGGGCGGCGGCCATCACGTGGCCGTGGTCCACCTGGCGGAAAGCCTCCCGGGAGCCAGCCTGGCGCAGCGTCGTGCCCAGGGTGCAGATGGCGGCGTCGGCGTGCCACCACGGGGCCTCTCCGGGAAGCGTGCCGAAGTCCACGACGGGGTTCTCGACACGGGCCGTGGCCGGGAGCGGCCGGCGGGTGGGCGCGACGACGCGCGTCACGCCGGGATCGGCAAGCGCCCGGGCGAGCACGGCGCGGCCCACGAG
>CAZXJW010000005.1:0-10196 GCA_964641005.1 uncultured Rhodocyclaceae bacterium | reverse complement strand
GCAGCAGCGTGGTGGCCATGGCGCGATTGTGCGCGCATCGCGCCGGCTGCGGCGACGGGGTCGTCCGTCGGCGGCGCGCCTGCGCGATCCGGGCCGGTCAGCTGTGGTTGAATCCGATCCGCGCGGCCCCTCGTATCAGGGCGCGTCGGGATGGCTGCCGGTGCGGTGGCCGCCGATCCGCGTGGCAGCCCATCCGGGGCAGGCCCCGTTCACGAACCGAGGAGACACCATGGATCACCAGTTCATCATCCGTTCCGCCCTGGCGGGTCTGATCGCCCTGTCCTCCGCCGGCGGCGCCCTGGCTGCCGACGACATGAAGGACATGAAGAAGGACGGCAAGGAGAAGTGCTTCGGCGTGGCCAAGAAGGGCGGCAACGACTGCGCCAGCGCCTCGGGCAGCCACTCGTGCGCCGGACAGGCCAAGGCGGACAACATGGCCGACGAGTGGAAGTACGTGGCCAAGGGCACCTGCGAGCAGATGGGCGGGAAGCTCAAGTACGTGAAGATGTGATGACCGCCGCGCCGCAGGGCCGGCCCTCGCGGGCGGGACTGCGGCGCGATCCTTCCCCGGCACCCGTGGCCTTCCCCTTCGCTTCCGGTTCGTGCGCCCCGCGCGGGGTGGGCATCGGCCTGCGCGCCGCGCACTACCGCGAGTTCCTCGACGGCGATCCGCCCGCGGACTGGGTGGAGGTCCACAGCGAGAACTACTTCGGCGACGGCGGCTGGGACCTGCACGTGCTGGAGCACGTGCGCGCCCGACG
This sequence comes from uncultured Rhodocyclaceae bacterium, assembly GCA_964641005.1. GTDB lineage: Bacteria > Pseudomonadota > Gammaproteobacteria > Burkholderiales. The sequence goes on along the minus strand of CAZXJW010000005.1, from coordinate 9,435 downwards.
TCCCGTGAGCCTGCATGGCGTGGGGCTGTCGCTGGGCAGCGCGGACGAACTGTGCGCCCGGCACCTCGAACGGCTGGCCGCGCTCGTGGAGCGGGTGCAGCCCGCGCTGGTGTCCGAGCACCTGTGCTGGGGCGCCATCGATGGCGAGCACTTCAACGACCTGCTGCCCATGCCCTTCACGCCGGAGGCACTCGCCCTGATGGCGGCGCGCGTGTCGCGCGTGCAGGACCGCCTCGCGCGTCCGATCCTGGTGGAGAACGTCTCCAGCTACGTGCGCTGGGCCGGCTCGGTCATGACGGAGATGGAGTTCCTGTCCGAGCTCGTGGCCCGGACCGGCTGCGGACTGCTGCTGGACGTGAACAACCTGTACGTCAATGCCGTGAACCACGGCGTGGACGCGGATGCCGAACTCGCCCGGGTGGCGCCGGGCACTGTCGGCGAGATCCACCTGGCGGGTCACGCCGACATCGGCGGCCTGCTCGTGGACGACCACGGCTCGCGCGTGTGCGAGGCCGTGTGGTCGCTGTACGACCGGGCCTGCGCGCGGCTGGGCCCGGTGCCCACGCTCATCGAGTGGGACACGGACGTACCCGCGCTGGCCGTGCTGCTCGGCGAAGCGCGCCGCGCCGAAGAGTTCCGGGGCCGACATGCGGCGATCGCGGAGACGGCGCATGCCTGAGCTGGCCGCGATGCAATCGGCCTTCGCGGCGGTGCTGCGCGGCGCCGAGCCGCCAGCGGGCCTGCTGCGCGACGAGACCGACCTCGCGCGACGGGTGGCGCTGTACCGCAACAACCGCGACGCCAACGCGCGCAAGGCGCTGGAAGGCGCCTACCCGGTGGTGCGGCAGCTCGTGGGCGAGGCGTTCTTCGAGGGGCTGTCGCGCGAATACCGGCGCGCGGTGCCCTCCGTCAGCGGCGACCTCAACCTCCACGGCGCGACGCTGGCGCGTTTCCTGGAAGGGTTCGAGCCCGCGCGAGAACTGCCCTACCTGCCGGACGTGGCACGTCTGGAGTGGGCGGTGCACCGTGCCCACTACGCGGCCGACGCACCGGCGCTGGACCTGGCGCGGCTCTCGGCCGTGCCCGTCGAGCGGCAGGGCGGCGTGCGACTGCGCTTGCACCCGGCCTGCGGGATCCTCACCGCCGCGTTCCCGGTGGCGCGCATCTGGGCCGTCCACCAGCCCGACCACGAGGGAGCGATCGAGGTGGACTTCACGCCGGGCCCTCACCACGCGCTCGTTCATCGACCCCGGTTCCGGGCCGTGGCGGGCCCGCTGGACGCGGCCGCGAAGGCGTTCCTGGGGATGGTGCTCGAGGGCGGCAGCCTCGCGCGCTGCCTCGAGGCGGCGCTCGCGGTGGAACCCGCCTTCGACCTCGGTGCCGCCCTGGCGGCGTGGATCGAGGCGCGCGTCGTCATCGACTTCGATCTCGGGAGTGAAACTGCATGAACACGCCAGTCGTACTGCTTCGACGGCTCGAGCCGCTGCGTCGCGGGCTCGTGCTGCTCTCCCACCTGCTCGACCTCGGCATCCGGCTCTACGTGGCCCGCGTGTTCTTCCTCGCCGGGCTCACCAAGATCCGCGACTGGGACACGACGCTGCTGCTGTTCTCCGACGAGTACCACGTGCCCGTGCTGCCGCCCGAACTGGCGGCGGTGGCCGGCACCGCCGGCGAACTGCTGTTCCCTGTGCTGCTGGCGCTGGGCCTGGCCACGCGTTTCTCGGCCTTCGGCCTGGGAATGGTGAACGTGATGGCCGTGGTGTCCTACTGGCACGTGCTGGGGCAGGAGGAAGCCGCCGCGGCGCTGGCCCAGCACGTGTACTGGGGCGTCCTGCTGCTCGTGCCGCTGCTGTACGGGCCGGGACGCTTGAGCCTGGACGCGCTGGTGTGGCGCCGCACTGTCGGTGTCGCGCCCGTGCCGGGCTAGTTCGACAGCGTCCGCCCCTGCAGGGGCCCGCGCACCATCCGCTCGGCCACGTCCACGGCGTTGGCCGCGTCCACCGCCATGGTGTCCGCGCCCACCACCCCGACGTACTCGGGGTGCTTCACGATCACCGGACCCCCGAGCATGAGGATCACGTCGGTGTTGCGCGAGGCCTTGCGCAGCGCGCGCACGGTGCCCGTCACCAGAGGGAGGTGTTCCTCGACGCCGATGGAGATCCCGATCACGTCGAACCAGTTGTCGCGCGCAGCGCGGATCACCTCGCGCTCGCCGGCGGAGGGATCGCCCCACACGGCCCAGCCGGCCCGGCGGAAGAACTCGGCCACCATCAGCATGCCGAAGGTGTGCCGCGAACCCGGCGAGGGCGCGAGCAGGATGCGGCGCACCTGCACGGCGGGGATGGCGTCGTCGAGGAAGGCCGCGTGCAGGCCGTACATGATCTCCTGCAGGCGCCACAGGGCTATGGTGACCTGGGTGAAGTCGACGGTGTCGGCTTCCCACATTTCGCCGAGCCTGCGGGCAGCCGGCCCGAGCATGCCGAGGTAGACCGCCTCGATCGTGGTGCCCGTGTCGATCATGCCCTCGATCCAGGCCAGGGCTTCGACGTGGCGCTCGTGCACCACGAACTCCACGAGACGGTCCGTGGCTTCGGGCATTGCGGGCGCGTGGAAATCGCGCACGGCCTCCGAGTTGTCCATGCGCCGATGCGCGTTGACCAGTCGCGGCACCACGTCGCCCTCGATGGTGGCCATCAGCCAGCCGAGCTGCTGGCCCGAGAGCACGTCGGAGGGATCGTGGGGTCGCGTTCGAGAGGAGGAGGCGTAGGTGCGCGAACTGCCACCCGCGCCGTGACAGGCGTTCTCTGCCTCCTGCGCCGGGTCGTCTGAACGTCGAGAACCCGAGTCGTCGTCCGGTGTTTCCATCGTGTGTCCGCTACTCCACAGGACTGTTGCCATGCAGCGCCGGAACGTTTGCGCCGAATCAGGATACGTCCCGACAGGGGCAGCGTCGATGGGATTTTTCGCTGTCCAGGCGCAGATCGGACAATGGACGGAAAGCCTCCGGCTAAGTCAGCTTTCGGGCCGACTCGTCCAAGACAAGCATCACCCTGCTTGCAGGAGGGACTCGAGCCGGTTGCCTGCCGCACGCAGTTCGAGGATTCGCGCCGCCTTCTCTGCCACGACGCTGCCGGCCTCGAGCGGCGGCAGCCCGCCCGCGTAGATGTTCGACACCACGGTGTACTCGTAGCGGATGTCGGGATTGCCGCTGAAGTGCACCGCGCGCTCGCGCACGTCGTCGTCGGCGATGCGATAGGCCATGTAGGCCGACATGCTTCGCGAGGCGAGCGCGTCGCCGCCCGGCCGCTCGCCGATGAGAACGATCACGAGCCGGCTCTCCAGCGCATCGGCCACGGCCTCGGCGAGCTTCACGCGACCCAGCGGCGCCACGATGGGCTGGCCGACGCGGAAGTTGCGCGCCTGCAGACCGTCCATGAGCACCGGCAGCATGTCGGGCACGTTGTGGTGGATCGCTTCCGCGGAGAGCCCGTCGGAGATCACGATCTGCACGTCGGCGTTCTCGGGCGAGAGGTGGCGGCGGATCTCCTCGTCAAGGCGCGTGCCGAGTTCCGGATCGTTGAGGTGCGCGTCCTTGTCGGCCGCGGCGGTGCGCAGCCGGCGCAGCGCGATGCCCTCCAGGTGCGGCAGCGCGAGCTCCGCGTGGATCGCCTCGCGCGCCACGGCGAGATTGGCGCGCAGGCGGCGCGAGACGTGGTTGGCGGGACGTGGCCCGGCGTTGTCGTGGCCGTGGGCGGCGGGCAGGCTGTGGAGCAGGCGCGCCCACTCGCCGTCGGAGGGCACGAAGATGCGCGGGTTGCCCCAGTTCGGCCCGCGCTCCACCGTGCCGTCGGCGCGCTCGGCGAAGATGCCGCGCGCCAGTGCCCAGCGCAGGTACTCGGGCGCGGGCTTCAGGCCGTGCACCTCGCGCAGCGTCTGGTCGTCGTGGCCGGAGGTGTCGAAGTAGGCGAGCATGCGGTCCGCCGTGAGGTACACGTCCATGAAGAAGTTGGCCCCCGCGGCAGCGAGCAGCTGGGTGGCCATCTGGTGCCCCTCGATGCCGGTGCGCGAGTGCAGCGTGTAGCAGGGCGCCATGCCCATGGGCAGGCCCATGAGCTTGCCCATGAAGTGGTCCTGCAGGTTGGCGAAGATCATCTCGAAGTTGTCGAGGTGGGTCTCGGGCCCGATGAAGCCGGTGACGTTGTTCACCATGTAGGGCCGCCAGCGGCGCGCGAGGCCGTAGCACAGCGCCTCGCAGGTGGTCATGTCCATGCCTTCGTGCTTGCCGTAGGTCAGTTCGCTGCCCTGGCCGGTCTCGAAGTACATCCAGTTCTCCGCCGTGCCGGCGAGCGCGCCGCGGCGCGCCATCTCCGCGTCGGCACGGTCGAGCAGCTCGACCGTGCAGTCGAACTCGCCGGTGAGCACGCGTTCCGTGCCCGCGAGGCTCTGGAACAGGATCTCCACCGGCGCGCCGCGCTCGAGCGCCGCGAGCTGGGTCTTCACGTGCGAGAGCACGCAGATCTGGGTGGGCACCTCGAGTTCGCGGCGGATGCGGTCGGACAGGCGCAGCAGCGTGTCCACGTTGTCCACGGTGTCGATGGCGGGATTGATGCCGATCAGCATGTCACCGGTGCCCATGGAAAGGCCGGTGTAGATGAGCGCGGCGATGCCGTCGGGATTGTCGGCGGGATGGTTGGGCTGGAGGCGCGAGGACAGGGTGCCGCGCACGCCGGTGAGCGTGCGCGCCTTCGCCGAAGGCTTGAGCTTGCGGGCCACGAGGATGAGTTCGTGCACGTCCATGAGCTTGGCCAGCGCGGCGGCCATCACGCCCGTGAGGCCGCGGCCGATGGCGGCCACCTCCGCGGGCGGGGCGGCCAGCAGGCGGTCCTTGAGCTGGCCGAGGGTGAGATCGGACATGGCCGCGTACTGGTGGAGATCGATGTCATAGTTCACGCGCATGACGCTGTCCACGCGGCCCTGGGCGTCGGTGAGCGGGCGCTCGTACAGGTGGCGAAGCGTCAGGCCGGAGAGGATGGCGCGCGCGGCCTCGCGCGTGACCTCGTCGGGGGCGGCGAGGCCGGCCACGCGGTCGCCCGCCTTGGAGAGGTCGGCGGCGCCGAGCAGGGCCTTCAGGCCGGTGAAGGCGAAGCGCCGTTCCAGCACCGTGGTGGCGTAGTTCTCGTCGGGGCGTGGCGCCGGGACGCGGATGTCGGCAAGCGGCGTGGGGACGTGCATGGTGGGGCTCCGTCGCGGTCGGCGGTCAGCCGACGCCGTAGAAGGACACCGGCACCACGCCATGGCGGGGCCGGCCGAGATTGCAGAAGTGTGCCCTGCGCTCGGGCAGCTCGTCGATCACGATCAGGCGCGGGCCGCGCCGGCCCCAGTCGCTGGCGTAGCTGCCCAGCGTCTTGCCATGGTTGCCTGCGCACAGCACCACCACGGGCTGCGTGACGGGCAGCGAAGCCAGCGCCGTGGCCAGTCGTGCGGCGAAGGCGCGCAACGCATCGCGACCGAGCTTTGCGTCGTCCACGAGCTGTAGGCAGGCACCCTCCGGCCGGCGCGCGGCGAGCGCGGTGGCCGCGGCGAGCTCGGCAGGCGTGCTCCCGGGACCGATGCGCGCCACCACGGGCAGGTCGCGCAGCGGGAGCCACGCCGGATCCGGCAGGTGCACGCTGGCGCCCGACACTTCCGTGGCGTGCAGCGTGATGCCGTACACCGTGGCGCGGCCACGATGCTGGGGCACGTGGCTGCGCAGGTTCCGTGCAAGGCGCGGCGAGGCCACGATGCGACGCGCGAGATCGATGCCGAGGTCGCCCCAGTGGGTGGTCCCGGGCACCGGCTCGCCGGCCGCGAGGCGGTAGACCACCTCGCCCACGCCGCCGGAGAAGGTGAGCACCGTGTCCCCGGGCAGCGGGCCCGGCGCGAAGGGCGCCTGGGCGAGCAGGCTTCCGGGGGGCGTTGCGAAGAAGGCGTCCGATCCGGTGGCGAGGGCCTCGAGCGCGTCGGTGAACGCGTCGAGCACGCGGTTGCGCGCGGCCTCGGGCAACTCCTGGCCCACGCGCGCCTCGATGCCCAGTGCGCCCGCCAGGCGCCCACCCCACGCGGACAGGCCTTCCAGCCGGTAGCTGCCAGGCACGAAGCGGAAATGGCGGGCGCCCACGTAGCACGATCCGGTGGCCATCACCGCGCCGTCGCGACCCAGCGCCGGGTTGGTGGTGCCGCCGCCGATGTCGAGGTTCAGGACCGCGCGCGCCGGCTCCGCCCGCGACAGCCATTCGCTGCTGCCGAGGAAGGCGAGCCAGGACTCCAGGCACGGGTCGTCTGCGCGGGCGATCACGCCCTCGCCGAAGCGGCGTTCCACGAGTGCGGCGATGGCGGCCGCGTTGCCGCGCGCGGCGGCCAGGCCGGTGACCAGGCAGCCGGTGGCGAACAGGTCGCGGGGATCGAAGCCCGCGGCCGCAAGCCAGGCGTCGAGCTGCGCCGCGAGGCCCCGTTCGTCGATGGCCGAGCCGTCGTAGGGCGTGAACACCGGTTCGGGCTGGAAGCGCACCGCTGGCGTGCCCAGCGCCGACCGGCCCCCGCTGCTGCCGGATTCGAGGCGTGCCCCGGCAAGCAGCAGGCTGCTGGTGGTGGAGCCGAAGTCCAGCCCCAGCAGCAGCACCTCGCGGGCACCGGACATCGTGGAATCCCCGGCGCGAGTCAGGCCTCGCGCCAGCCGCGCGCGCGCATCACCGCATCGGCGAAGCGCGCGTGCTGCGCGGCCGGCAGCGGTGGATGGGGCTCCACCACCCGGTCCGGCGGCGCCACCGGCGGCAGCGTCTCCACCGGTCCGTGGCCCGCGCCCACGAAGGCGAACTGGGCGCAGCCCAGCCCCGTGAGGTCGGGCGTGGAGGGCACCACCACCGTGCGGTCCAGCGCGCGTGCGAGGAACTCGCAGAAATAGGGGTTCAGCGTGAGTCCGCCGTCCACCGACACGTGCGTGCCCAGCGGCACGTGCCGGTCGAGCGCCGACAGCGCCTGGGCCGTGCGCAGTGCAACGCCCTCCAGCAGCGCCTGCAGCAGGTCGCTGGAGCCCGTGTCGAGCCCCATGCCCAGCCACATTCCGGCGGCGCTGCGGTCCCAGTACGGGCAGGCCAGCCCGGAGAGCGCCGGCACGAACACCAGGCCGCGCTCCAGTGCCGAGGGCCCGCGGATCTCGCGCAGTTCTCGGAAGGTGGAGAACAGGCCGAGACGCTTCGCCCAGTCGAGTGCCGAGCCGGCGTTGTAGACCCCGCCGTCGATGGCGTAGGTGGTGCGGTCACCGATGCGCCACGCGACGGTGGGCAGGATGCCGGCTTCGGAGCCGCGCACCGGCGACTCGCCGGAGATGGCGAGCGCGAAGGCGCCGGTGCCGAAGGTGATCTTCACGTCGCCGGGCGCGTGGCAGCCGTGGCCCATGAGGGCCGCCTGCTGGTCCACCATGCTCGCCACCAGCGGCAGGCGCGTGCCGCGGATGGTGCCGTGCTCGTGCACCGTGGGCACGATGGGCGGCAGCAGGTCCATGGGCACGCCGAACAGGCGGCACAGTTCCGGGTCCCACTGCCCGGTGGCGATGTTCATGAGGCTGGTGCGCGATGCGGTGGTGACATCGGTGGCGTAGCTGCCGCACAGCCGGTCGAGGAAGAACGCGTCGCTGGTGCCCAGCCGCAGCCGGCCGGCCTTGGCCAGCGCCTTCGCGGCGGGCACGTGGTCGAGGATCCAGCGCAGTTTCGAGGCCGAGAAGTAGGGGTCCAGCGGAAGCCCGGCGCGCTCGAGCGTGAGGTCCTCGGCGCCGTCGGCCTTCAGCCGGTCGAGGTGGGTGCGGGTGCGGTTGTCCTGCCAGACGATGGCGTTGCAGAGCGGCTCCCCGGTGTCGGCATTCCAGGCCACCACCGTCTCGCCCTGGTTGTCCAGGGCCACCGCGTCGGCGCCCTGGGCGTAGTCGAGGCACTGGCGCACCTGGGCGAGCAGCTCGTTGGCGTCGTGCTCCACCCAGCCCGAATGGGGATAGAACTGGTGGTGCTCCATGGAGGCCATGGGCTGGAACTCGCCATCGAGGAACAGCTGGTGGGCCTTGGTGGCCGTGGTGCCCTGGTCGATGGCAACCACGAAGCGTGGATGGTCTTCCTCTTCCGCCATGTCCTGTGTTTCCGGTCGTGCGTTGCTGGTGGTGCCGATTCTGCCGCGTGGAGGGGGTGCAAAGCGACCGGGTCAGAGGGCGACGGGGTCCGCCACGTCCACCACGGCCTCGCTCGCCGCGGCCGCCTGCTCCGCGGTGAGCGGCAGCAGCACGCGGCGTTCCGGCAGCAGCTGGCGGCGTTCGCCCCACAGTTCGGTGGCGCCCGCCGTCACCCGCAGGCGGCCGCGCAGCGCTCGGTCGACCCGCAGGTTCAGCGGCAGGGCCGCGGGCAGCGGGGCCGGATGGGCGAGGCGCTGCGGCGAGATCCAGCGCACTGCGCCGGCGGCTTCGAGGCGGGTGTGGTGCAGCGCTTCGGGCAGGGCGCCGTGCAGGCTCGCGGCGATGGCGTGCGCGGCGGCGCGGCCCTCCGTCCAGGCGGTCCAGGACGCCTCCACCGGCCGCAGCAGGTTGCCGGCGGCGAAGAACACGGGATCGGTGGTGCGTGCGTACTGGTCCACCACCGGGCCTCCGGAGCGCGGATCCACCTGCAGATGGCTCCCGTGCAGGACCGCCGTCTCCGGGACGAAGCGGCCGCTGAACACCACGCCGTCGCAGGTGATGGTCTCGCGCCCGCCCGGGTGCTCGATCTCCACTCCGGTGACGCGCGGCGCGCCGTGCACCGCGAGCACCCGAGCGCCTGTGATCACCCGAGTGCCGAACACCGCGCGTGCCACCAGCCGTGCCGGGCCCGGGGCCAGCACGGTGCCGGACTCCTCCAGCAGTACCAGGGCGCGGGCGCCGGCGTGGCGCAGGGTGAGCAGGCTCGAGAAGGCGACCAGCTCGCTGCCCACCACCACCGCGCGCGTGCACGGCCTGAGCCCGGCGAGATACACCATCTGCTGCAGCGCGCCGGTGGTGAAGACCCCCCAGGGGCGCGTACCCGACACCAGCCGCGCGGAACGGGGCGTCTCGCGCGTCCCCGTGGCCAGCAGCACGCGCGCGGCGCGCAGGGTCTCCCGGCCCGCGGGCGTGACGGCGTGCACCAGGCCGCCGGGTTCGATGGCGATGACGGTGGTGCCGGTGCGCATCCGCACGCCGGCCGCGCGTGCCACGAGGCGCCGGGCATAGGCGGGGCCGGTGAGGACGCGGCGGAACTCCTGCCAGCCGAAACCGGTGTGACCACAGTGGCGCGGAACGCCACCCGCGTGCTGCTCGCGCTCGAGCACCACCACGTCGCGGATGCCGAGGCGGTGCAACTCCGTGGCCGCGGCCAGCCCGGCCGGGCCGCCGCCCACGATGAT
>CAZXJW010000004.1:0-32173 GCA_964641005.1 uncultured Rhodocyclaceae bacterium | reverse complement strand
GCAGAGTGGATCCAGCCGATGATCTGCGGCTGGGTGAGCGTGAGCAGGTCGTTGTTGCCCGACTGCTCGCAGTGGTGGTCGCAGAAGCGGTCGCCGTGGTAGTGGTGCTTCTCGAGGTTGTGGCCCTGGATCATGGTGCCCATGGCGCCATCGAGGACCAGGATGCGCTCGGAGAGCAGGCGGCGCAGGAGCGGGGTTCGGTCTTGTGACAAGTGAGCCTCTGAAACGAAAAACCCGGAGGCCAAAGGGCGTCCGGGTCGCGGCGCGCTTTAGCGGAATTTGTAGCGCGCCCGCAAGCTGCTGCTCAAATCAAGACGCGGCGGCCTCCGATCCGGACGGGCGAGCGCTCCTGCCCGCACGGCGCCGGGTGGCCGCCGGCCTCGTGTCACCGGGGCCTCAGTTGGTCTTGATCTTCGTCCATGCGCGGTCGTAGGTCTTCAGGTCCTTGCCAAGGTCCTCGAAGATCTGCAGCTTGGCCCGCACGGAATCCGGCGGGTTGATGTTGGGGTTGTCGCGAAGCTCGGGCGGCAGCAGCTTGAGGGAAGCCTTGTTCACCGTGCCATTCTTCTGCTGGATGGTGTTCAGCACGGACACCTCCGGGCGCAGGTAGAACTCGAGGAACTTCCTCGCGTTCGCCTTGTTGGGCGCGCTCTTGAGCACGCAGACGTTCTCCTGGTACATCGTGGCGCCTTCCGCGGGAATCACGTAGCCGATCTCGGCGGGCTTCTTGAGCACGTACATCATGGCGCCCACGAAGTAGTGCGCGGCAGCCAGGTCGCCCGACTCCACCAGCGGGATCACCTCGTAGCTGAAGGCGCCGATGTTCTTCTTGTGCTTCAGGATGGTCTCCTGCGCGAGCCTGATCTCCTCGGGGTTGCGCGAGTTCACCGACTTGCCGTTGAGGATCAGCCCCACGCCCATCACCTCGCGCATGTCGTCGAGCATGGCCACCTTCTTCGGGTTCTTCTCGGCGTAGGCGAAGAACTCCTTCCAGCTCGACAGCTGGGGGATCTTCTTCCTGTTGTACATGATGCCCACGGTGCCCCAGGCGTAGGGCAGGCAGTACTCGCCCTTCGGATCGGCCTTCGAGCGCAGCGCGGCCGGGTCGATGTTCTCGAAGCCCTTCATGGCGTTGACGCCCGTCTTCTCCAGCAGGCCCAGCTTGAGCATGATGTCGTTCATGTGCACCGACGGGAACACGACGTCGTAGCCGGTGGCGCCGGCCTGGATCTTGGCGAGCATCTCCTCGTTGCTGGCGTAGGTGTCGAGCGTGACCTTGATGCCGGTCTCCTTCGTGAACCGGTCGAGGATCTCGGGGTTGATGTAGTCGCCCCAGTTGTAGAGGGCGAGCTTGCCCTGGGCATGGGCGCCCGGGGCCGCGCAAAGCAGCGCGGCCAGCAGCATCCGTCGGATCGTTTGGCGCATGGAGGTCTCCTGTGGGTGGTTGCGGGGGTGCGGGCGCCTCAGGGCATGCGCCCGTGGCGGCGCATGAGTTCCACGAGCGCCCCGTGGTCGATCGCCCGGACCACGTGGCCGGGCGGCCGGAAGGAGGGTGTGTCCCCGGCGGCGAGCAGGGCGTTCACCACCGCCTCCTCCACCGCCTGCACGGCTGCCTCGTAGATGGGATCGAAAAGCTCGTCGTTTACCGCCTCGAGCCGCCATGTGGGCGCGCCGCGCTGGGGCAGCTCGATGCGGTTGCCGGTGCCGAAGGCGAGGAAGATGTCGCCGGAGTTGTTACCTCCCGGCGTGCCACCCCGGCCGATGCCGATGGCCGCCCGCCGGGCAAGCCGCTGCAGCTGGTTGGGCAGCAGCGGCAGGTCGGTGCCGAGGATCACGATGATGGAGCCCTGCTCCCGGTCGAAGATGCGGTGCTCGCGCAGGTGCCGGCCCACGGGCACGCCCAGGACGGTGAGCCAGTCGCGCAGGCCGTGGTTGGCCTGCACCAGCGCCGCCACCACGCCGCGGCGGCCGCCCACCTCCAGCACGCGCGAGGACGTTCCCGTGCCGCCCTTGAACTCGTAGCAGATCATGCCGGTGCCGCCGCCGGTGTTGCCCTCCGCCACCGGACCGCAGGCAGCGGCGTCGAGCGCATCGAGGGCGTGCTGCTCGGTGACGTGCAGGCCCTGGATGTCCGAGAGCACGCCGTCGTAGGTCTCGGCCACCACGGGCATGGCCCACAGATGCAGCTCGTCGAAGTCGCGCCGCCAGGTGCGCATCATCCAGCGCACCGCGGCGTGGTGGCAGATGCCCACGCTGTGGGTGTTGGTGATGAGGATGGGGCCGCAGAACTGGCCGGCGTCCCGGATCCAGTGGGTGCCGGTCATCTCGCCATTGCCGTTGAGCGAGTACTGGCCCGCCCACACGGGCGACAGCGACGCCTCGCCGTGGCGCGGCACGATGGCCGTGACGCCGGTGCGCACCTGGACCGGCGCGTCACGGACGATGGTGGTGGCGCCCACCGCCACGCCGGGGATGTCGGTGAGGGCGTTGAACGGGCCCGGGATGCCGGGGAAGGGAAGCCCCAGGTCGCGGCCGCGCGGTCGGGAGATAGCCATGGCGCGATGCTCCGTCACTGACGGCGGGAGCGCAACCACAGGCCGGTGGCAGCGATCAGGAAGGAGAAGCCGAGCAGCAGCATGGCGATGGCGTTGATCTCCGGCTTCATGCCCCGGCGCAGCATGCCGTAGATGAACACCGGCAGCGTGGTCGACTCCACCCCCGCGATGAAGTAGGTGATGACCAGGTCGTCCATGGAGATGATGAAGGCGAGCAGGGCGCCGCCGGCCACGCCCGGCGCGATCTGCGGCAGGGTCACCCGGCGGAAGGTGGTCCACGGCCCGGCGCCAAGGTCCGCCGAGGCCTCCTCGAGGTCGGCGCGCATGCCCGCCAGCCGCGCGCTTACCACCACGAACACGTAGCTCGCCAGGAACACGCAGTGGCCGATGACGATGGTGCGCAGCCCCAGCTCGAGGCCCGCGCCCACGAAGAACACCAGCAGCGCCACGCCCAGCACGATGTCCGGCATCACCATGGGCATGGCCAGCAGGCCCTGGTAGAGGGTCTTGAGCCGGAAGCGGTGGCGCGCCATGGCCAGCGCCGTGGCCGTGCCCACCACCGTCGACACGGCCGTGGCGGTCAGCGCCACCACCACGCTGTTGCGAGCGGCGTTGATCAGGCCCTCGGTGGAGTGGACGTAGTTGGCATCTTCCGACAACCGCGTGGCGAGTCCGAAGATGGAGCGGTACCAGTCGAGCGTGAAGCCCTCCCAGACCATCATGTTCACCACGTTGCGGTTGAACGAGTACGCCAGCACCAGCGCGATGGGCAGGTAGAGCAGCGCGAGGAAGGCGATGCCCCACGCGCCCAGGACGCGGTCCAGCGCGGCACCGCGCCGTCTCACCGCGCCCCCTCCTGCCGCGGCATGCGCAGCACGTAGACCACCAGCAGCAGCAGCACCGCCGCCAGCAGCAGCATCGCCAGGGCCGCGCCGAAGGGCCAGTTGCGCGCCGCCAGGAACTGCTGCTCGATCAGGTTGCCCACCAGCATCACCTTCGCGCCGCCGAGCAGCGAGGACACCACGAAGTTGCCGAAGGCCGGGATGAACACCAGGATGCAGCCGCCCAGGATGCCGGGCGCGGTGAGCGGCAGGATCACGCGGCGGAAGGTGAACAGCGCGCCGGCGCCCAGGTCCCGGGAGGCCTGCAGCAGCGCCGGGTCGAGCCGCTCCACCGCGGCGTAGAGAGGCAGGAACATGAAGGGCAGCAGCACATAGGCGAGCCCGATCACAACGGCCGCCTCGCTGAACATGAGGTCCGCCGGTGGCAGGCCGGCCAGCCCGAGCAGCTGGTTGAGCACGCCGGTGGGCCGCAGGATCAGCATCCACGCGTACACCCGCACGATCAGGTTGGCGAAGAAGGGCAGCGTCACCAGGAACAGCACCAGCGCGCGCCGGCGCGGCGGCAGGCGGCTCACCCAGAAGGCCGCCGGGTAGCACAGCAGCAGCGTCACGGCCACCGTCACGAGAGCCAGTCGCAGCGAGCGCAGCAGGATCTCGCCGTACACCGGGTCGAACTCCTCGAACTCGCCCAGTGGCGCGCCCAGCACGCGACCGTAGCTGTAGGGGTAGAAGTCCCACTCCACGCCGCCGTAGAGGCCGGGCGTGAGGACGCTGTACACCGCCATGATGGCGAGCGGCACCAGGAAGAAGCCCGCCAGCAGCAGCGTGTGGGGTGCGAGCAGCCCGGCCAGCGCCCGGCGGCGCCGTGTGGCCAGTGCGCCGCTCACGGCGTTGCCCTCACGACACCGTCCTCGCGAAGGGGGGTGTCATGACTGCCGTCACGACGACGCGACCGCAGGACCGTCCTCACGATGCCGACCGCATGAGGTGCACCGCGCCGGGCTCGTAGCGGATCCAGGCCTGCTCGCCCACGCCGGGCGGGGGCTCGGCGCCGGGCAGGTGGCGATGCAGCGCCCGCAGAACGGCACCGCCGGGCAGGCGCAGGTGCACCTGCACGTCGGCGCCCACGAACACCACGCGCTCCACCACGGCCTGCAGCGCCGGGCCGGCGCCGGGCGCGCGCGAGAGCATCACGCGCTCGGGCCGCAGCATGGCATCCACCGCCTCGCCGGGCGCGACATCCGTGCGCGCCGCGTGCAGCTCGAAGCCCTCCTCCACGGCGATGACGGCGCCGGCCCCGGAAACCGATCCGACCCGTCCCGCGAGCACGTTGCTGTCACCCACGAAGCGCGCCACGAACCGGTCGGCGGGCGCGTCGTAGATGTCGCCGGGCGGGCCGAGCTGCAGGATGCGCCCGGCCCGCATGACGGCGATGCGGTCGGACATGGTGAGCGCCTCCTCCTGGTCGTGGGTGACCACCACGAAGGTGATGCCCACCGTGTTCTGGAGGTTCTTGAGTTCGATCTGCATGGCCTGGCGAAGGCCGCGGTCCAGGGCCGAGAGCGGCTCGTCGAGCAGCAGCAGCCGCGGCCGGTTGACCAGGGCGCGGGCGAGCGCCACGCGCTGCTGCTGGCCGCCGGAGAGCTGGCGCGGGCGGCGGCGTCCGAAATCGGCCAGGCCCACCAGCGCCAGTGCCTCGTCCACGCGCCGCTCGCGCTCGGGGCGCGGCACTCGCGCCGCGTCCAGCCCGTAGCCCACGTTGTCGCGCACGTCCAGGTGCGGAAACAGGGCGTAACTCTGGAACACCGTGTTGAACGGCCTGCGGTGGGGAGGCACGTCGTCGAGTGCCCTGCCGTCGAGTTCGAGGCGGCCTTCATCGAGGTCCTCGAAGCCGGCGATGGCCCGCAGCAGCGTGGTCTTGCCGCACCCTGAGGGGCCGAGCAGGGTGAGGAACTCGTTGGGCCGGATGTCCAGGTCCACGCCGTCGAGGGCGCGCACGGCCTGGCCTTCGGGCGTGCGGAAGGCGCGCCGCGCGCCGGCCACGCGCAGCAGGCACGGGCCGGCAGGCGCCCGGGAGTCGTCTCGCTCGTTCATGGGACGCCGATGCTAGCAAGCAATCGGCGACCCACCGGTGCGCGCGCGCCGCCGGGCCACCGGCCACCGCGCGCGGCAGGCGAGTGCCGCGGTGCCTCGTTCCGGGTCGGCGCCATGCCCTGCTTCACGCGCCCGCGGGCGGCCGGCGCAACTGGATCGCCTCGGCGAGGTGCGCCGGGCGCAGGACATCGTCGCCTGCGAGGTCGGCGATGGTGCGCGCCACCCGCAGCAGGCGATGGTGGCCGCGGGCAGACAGGCCGAGCCGGCTGGCCGCCTGGCGCAGCAGCGCCACGCCGGCCGCATCGGGGCAGGCGTGCACCTCGAGCGCCTCGCCGGAGAGCTGGGCGTTGGCACAGCCCTGGCGCGCGATCTGGCGCCGTCGCGCGGCGATGGTGCGCGTGCGAACGGCCGCGCTGGCTTCGCCAGGACCCGTGGCCGAGAGCTCGTGCTCCGCCGCCGCCGGCACCTCTACCTGGAGATCCATTCGATCCAGCAGCGGACCGGAGATGCGGCGGCGATAGCGTGCCACCTGGTCGGGACTGCAGCGGCAGCGCCCGTCTGGATGGCCAAGGTAGCCGCAG
The DNA here is from genome assembly GCA_964641005.1 of uncultured Rhodocyclaceae bacterium. Lineage (GTDB taxonomy): Bacteria > Pseudomonadota > Gammaproteobacteria > Burkholderiales. The sequence continues at coordinate 26,101 of CAZXJW010000004.1, read as the reverse complement.
GGGCAGGGATTCATGGCGGCCACGAGCTGGAAGCGCGCCGGGAACTCCGCCTGGCGCGCCGCGCGGGAGATGACGATGCGTCCGGACTCGAGCGGTTCGCGCAGCACCTCCAGCACGCGGCGGTCGAACTCGGGCAGCTCGTCGAGGAACAGCACGCCATGGTGGGCGCGCGAGATCTCCCCGGGTCGCGGCGGATTGCCCCCGCCCACCAGCGCCACCGCGGAGGCCGTGTGATGGGGCGCGCGCCAGGGCCGCCGCATCCACTGGCGCAGGTCGAAGCCGCCGTCGGCGAGCGACTGCACCGCGGCGGATGCCAGCGCCTCGACCTCCGTCATCGGCGGCAGAATGCCCGGCAGGCGCTCGGCGAGCATCGTCTTGCCCGTGCCCGGTGGGCCGGCCATGAGCAGGCTGTGGCCGCCAGCGGCCGCCACCTCGAGCGCGCGGCGGGCCTGGATCTGGCCTTTCACGTCGCGCAGATCGGGACAGGGCGGCATTGCCGACGGCTCCACCGCGGCGTGCGCGCGCGGCAGGACATGGCCATCCAGATGGCCGCACACCTCGAGCAGGCTCGCGGCACCGTACACCGCGGCATCGTCCACCAGCGCAGCCTCGGGCGCGCTTCCCGCCGGCAGCACGAAGGCCCGGCCCTCGCCGTGCACGCCGAAGGCCATGGCGAGCGCGCCGCGCACCGGGCGCAGCGCGCCGCTCAGGGCAAGCTCACCGGCGAACTCGTAGTCGTCCAGGTGATCGCGCCGGATCTGTCCGGACGCGGCCAGGATGCCCAGCGCGATGGGCAGGTCGAAGCGGCCGCTGTCCTTGGGCAGGTCGGCGGGCGCAAGGTTGACGGTGATGCGGCTGGCCGGAAACTCGAAGCGGCAGTTCTTCAGGGCCGCGCGCACCCGGTCGCGCGCCTCCTTCACCTCGGTCTCGGGCAGTCCGACGATGGTGAAGTTGGGCAGCCCGCCGGCCAGGTGCACTTCCACGTCGACGCGCGGCGCCGCCATGCCCGACAAGGCGCGGCTGCGCAGCACGGCGAGCCCCACGGTCCGGCACCGTCAGCGCGGCGGCGCGGCCTGCGCCTCGAGCTGCGCGACGCGCGCCTCGAGCTGCTCGAGGCGCTCGCGGGTGCGCGCCAGCAGTCGCGACTGGGCGTCGAACTCCTCGCGCGTGACCAGATCGAGTCGGGAGAACGCACCCGCGAGCAGGACGCGCGCGTTCTTCTCCAGGTCGGCCACGGGAGTCTGTGACGCAAGCGCCTGCAGGCGGCGACCGAGTTCGTCGAGGAAGGGCGGGGTGATCACGTCTGCACTCCAGGGGATGGAAGTCGCGCCAGTGTAGCAAGCGCCTCCGCACGGCCTTCAACCTGCGGCACCGCCGCACCGTTCGAGTGCACAGTCGGCCGCGGCCGCACTACCATGGTGCTCGTGCGCTGCAAGATCGCGGCGGGTCGATCGCAACCAATTGATTAAAAAAGCCTAATCAAGTGGCACATGGATTGCGATTCGGGTTCGGCGCGGTTCGCGTAGTTGCACACGTGCGTAGTCCATTCCTTTCAACAACCGCCTTACGCAAGGAACCCCAACCATGCTGAAGAAAAAAGCGCTGGCGCTCGCGATCGCCGGCCTCGGGCTGACCGCCCCGTTCGCCCATGCCCAGGACGCCCCGTCGCCGATCACGGGCAACCTCACGTTCGTGACCAACTACATCGTCCGCGGACTGACCCAGACGCAAGGCAAGCCCGCCGTCCAGGGCACCGTCGAGTACGGTCACTCGAGCGGCCTGTACGCCGGCCTGTTCGGTTCCAATGTGAGCTGGGTGGCCGACTTCACCGGCCCCAAGGCCGATGGCAGCGGCAACTACAACGGCTCGACCACGGCCAGCAGTTCCTTCGAGCTCGACTTGTACGCCGGCTTCCGCAACAAGTTCCTCGGCGACTTCAGCTACGACGTGGGCGCCGTGTACTACTGGTACCCGGGCCGTTATCCGGGCGACCTGACCGGCGGCACCAAGAGCGCGAACACCGGCGAGGTCTACGGCGCGCTGGGCTGGAAGTGGATCACCGGCAAGATCTGGTACGCCGTCACCGAGGACGTGTTCCTGGTTCCCGATGCAGCGGGCACCTATTACGCGAATCTCGCGGCCAACGTGCCCATCGGCGAGACCGGCTTCAACGCCTATGCCCACATCGGCCACTGGAACTGGAAGGGCGGTTCGGCCTACGGCTTCGACAACGGCCTCTACACGCTGTCGGACTGGAAGGTCGGCGCCACCAAGGACTTCGTCGGCTTCAACTGGGGCCTGTTCTACAGCGACACCAATGGCGACCCGATCTACTGGTCGGACCGCTTCGGCAAGAACGTGACCAAGGAAACCGTGTTCCTGCAGGTCACCAAGTCGTTCTGACCGTGCCGCACCCGCGGGGCCCGGGGAGGGTCCCGCGGTTTTCCCTCACGCTACACCCAAGGACAAGACAGACATGAAACTGGTCACCGCCATCATCAAGCCGTTCAAGCTTGACGAGGTGCGGGAAGCCCTCTCGGCCATCGGCGTGCAGGGCATCACCGTCACCGAAGTCAAGGGCTTCGGCCGGCAGAAGGGCCACACGGAGCTGTATCGCGGCGCCGAGTACGTGGTGGACTTCCTGCCCAAGGTCAAGATCGAAGCCGCCATCAAGAGCGAGATGCTCGACCAGGTGATCGAGGCGATCGAGAAGTCCGCCAACACCGGCAAGATCGGCGACGGGAAGATCTTCGTCTTCGACCTCGAGCAGGTCGTGCGCATCCGCACCGGCGAGACCGGTGGCGACGCGCTGTAACTCCAAGAACAGGGGACTGCCTCCATGAAGAGATTCCTTACCGTGCTCGCCACCGTGCTGGCCATCGGCATCGGCGGCGTGGGCACCACCTGGGCGGACGACAAGCCGGCGGACGCCGCCGCACCCGCCGCCACTGCTCCCGCCGCGGACGCGGCTGCAGCGCCCGCCGATGCGGCGCCTGCCGAGGAAGCCGCCGAGGCGCCAAAGCTCGATTCGGGCTCCACGGCCTGGATGCTCACCGCCACCGTGCTGGTGATCCTGATGACCGTGCCGGGGCTCGCGCTGTTCTACGGCGGACTCGTGCGCCAGAAGAACATGCTCTCGATCCTGATGCAGGTCTTCGTGACCTTCTCGGTCCTGTCGGTGGTGTGGGTGGCGGTTGGCTACTCCCTGGCGTTCACCGAGGGCAGCAACTTCATCGGCGGTCTCGAGAAGGCATTCCTGTCGGGCGTGACTCCCGACAGCCTGCAGGGCGTCATACCCGAGTACGTGTTCCTAACGTTCCAGCTCACCTTCGCGGCCATCACGCCCGCGCTGATCATCGGCGGCTTCGCCGAGCGCATCAAGTTCAGCGCCGTGCTGATCTTCATGGTCCTGTGGATGCTGGCGGTGTACGTGCCGGTGGCCCACTGGGTGTGGGGCGGCGGCTTCCTGGCCGACGACGGCGCCAAGGACTTCGCCGGCGGCACGGTGGTGCACATCAACGCGGGCATGGCGGCGCTGGTTGGATGTCTGGTGCTGGGCAAGCGCATCGGGTATGGCCGCGAGGCGATGCCTCCCCACAGCCTGACCATGACCATGATCGGCGCATCGCTGCTGTGGGTGGGCTGGTTCGGCTTCAACGTGGGCAGCGAGCTCGCCGCCGACGGCACAGCGGGCCTGGTGCTGGTCAACACGCAGGTGGCCACCGCCGCCGCGGTGATGGGCTGGATGTTTGCCGAGTGGGTGTTCCGCGGCAAGCCCTCGATGCTGGGCGCGGCCTCCGGCGCCGTCGCGGGCCTCGTGGCCGTGACGCCGGCGTGCGGCTTCATCGGACCCATGGGCGCGATCCTGCTGGGCGTGATCGCCGGGGTGGCGTGCTTCTGGGCCGTCACCAGCATGAAGGCCATGTTCGGCTACGACGACTCGCTGGACGTGTTCGGCGTCCACGGCATCGGCGGCATCCTCGGCGCCATCCTCACCGGCGCCCTGATGGCGCCCGGGTTCGGCGGGGTGGGCTACCCCGAGGGCGTCACCATGGGCGGCCAGCTGTGGATCCAGACCAAGTCGGTTCTCATCACCATCGTCTGGAGCGGCGTGGTCAGCTTCATCCTCTACAAGATCGTCGACATGATCGTGGGCCTGCGCGTGACCGAGGACAAGGAACGCGAAGGCCTCGACATCACCGAGCACGGCGAGACCGCCTATCACAGCTGACACGGGTTCATCTCCTCCGACCGATTCACGATCGGACTTCACGGGCGCCCCAGGGCGCCCGTTTTCTTTCGGCGTTCACACGGCGCGTTTGCGTTCCCGGTGGCCGCGTTCTATGTTCGGCGGGCCCGCCGATCCCGGAGGCACCCCCGCCCATGACCGCCATGCCGACTTCCACCCGCCTGCTCCGTGGTGCCTGCTGTGCCGCGCTCCTTCCGGCCTGCGCCGCCGCATTCGCGCAGCAGCTGCCCGCCGCCGGCCTGACCGGCAGTGTGAGCTTCACCACCGACTACGTGTTTCGCGGGGTCTCCCAGACCAACAATCGTCCGGCCATCCAGGGCGCCATGGAGTACGCCACCGTGCCGGGCTTCTACGCCGGCCTGTTCGCCTCCAGCGTGAGCTGGGCAGCCGACGCGTGGCAGCCCGTCGCACCCGGCGTCGATCCCAATGTCTACGGCGGCAGTGCGGCCATCAGCAACAGCCTGGAGATCACCGGCTACGCCGGCGCGCGGCACGTGTTCCCCGGCGGCTTCCTCGGCGACGCGGGCCTGGTGCATTACCACTATCCGGGCAGCTACGACCTGCCCTTCGCAGGCCTGGGCCGGCCGAACACCACCGAGGCCTACGCGAAGCTGGGCAAGGGCTGGGTGAGCGCGGGCATGTGGTACGCCCTGAGCGACAGCGTGTTCATGATCGGCGACGCCACCGGGACGCGCTACTTCAACGTGGCCATCGACGCCCCGCTCGGTGCCACGGGCCTGCGGGCGCACGGCTCGGTGGGCTACTGGGACTGGAACGGCGCCATGCCCTTCTACCGCATCGAGAACGGCGGCGTGGGCAGCACGAATTCCATGTTCAACCTCACCGACTACCGCGTGTCCCTGTCGAAGGACTGGGCCGGCTTCACGTGGAGCGCCACCTTCACCGGCAGCACGGCGCGCAAGTCGGTGATCGGGACCTCGGGCTTCGAGACCGCCGCGTGGGGCAACCGCTTCGGCTCCAACGTGGGCGACCAGACCGTCTTCGTGACGGTGCGACGGCCGTTCTAGCTCAGTCTTCCTCGCCGTAGACGATCACCGACAGCAGCCGGATCGGCAGCTCGATCAACCGCTCCGGCCCGTGCGGCACCTCGCCGCGGAAGGTGAGCGAATCACCCGGCTCGAGCACCCAGGTGCTGCGCCCGTGGCGGTACTCGATGCGGCCTTCCAGCACGTGTATGAACTCGGTGCCCGGATGCTCGAAGCTCGGGAACACCTCGGCCGCGTCGTCCATGGTCACGAGGAAGGGCTCGAAGACCTTGCGCGGCCCCTTGCCGTAGGCGAGCAGGTGGTAGGTGTGACCGCGCTTCGTGCCGCGGCGGACCACCTCCATCCCCTCGCCGGCCTTCACCAGCTGCGCGCCGCCGGTGGGCATGTCGAAGGTGCGGAACAGCTGCCCCATGGACACCCCCAGGGCGCGGGCGATGCGCCCGAGCGAGTCGAGGCTCGCCGTGGCCTGTCCGGTCTCGATCTTGGAGAGCATGCCGCGGCTGATGCCCGCCTGGGCGGCCAGGTCGGCGATGGTGAGCCGGTCGCGCTGGCGCAGCTCGCGGATGGTGTGGCCCACGTAGCGGTCGAGGCTGCGGTCACCGGCCTCGTCGGAGGACGGTTCCCGCTCGCGCTCCACCTCGCCTCGCGCGGGGCGCCGCACGCCGGCGCGCCTACAGCCCGCCGACGCCGGGAATCCAGCTAGTCCCCGCCAGCGGCACCTTCGCCATGGCGGCAGCCTCGAGCGTGAGCGCCACAAGGTCCTCGCGCTCCAGGTTGTGCACGTTGGACTTGCCGCAGGCCCGCGCCAGGGTGGTGAGCTCCATGTTCAGGGTCTTGAAGTAGTTCTTCAGGTGCTTGGCGCCCTTCTCGGGATCGAGGCGCAGTTCCAGCAGCGGATCCTGGGTGGTGATGCCCACCGGGCACTTGCCCGTGTGGCAGTGATGGCAGAAGCCCGGGGCCGTGCCCAGCTGCTCGTAGCCCGCCTCGGCGGAATGCCACGCGCCGTCCTGCCAGTAGGAATCGTGGTTGCACCCCAGCGCGAACAGCGCGCCCTGGCCCACGGACACGGCGTCTGCGCCCATGGCCAGCGCCTTGGCCACGTCGGCGCCGGTGCGGATGCCGCCGGAGACGATGAGCTGCACCTTGCCGCGCATGTCCATCTCCTCGAGCGCCTCCACGGCCTGGCGCAGCGCGGCCAGGGTGGGAATGCCCACGTGCTCGATGAAGGCCGTCTGGGTGGCGGCCGTGCCGCCCTGCATGCCGTCCACCACCACCACGTCCGCGCCGGCGTGCACCGCCAGCTTCACGTCGTTGTAGACGCGCGTGGCGCCCACCTTCACGTAGATGGGCACCTGCCAGTCGGTGATCTCGCGCAGCTCCTGGATCTTGATCACCAGGTCGTCCGGGCCGGTCCAGTCCGGATGGCGGCAGGCGGAGCGCTGGTCGATGCCCTCGGGCAGGGTGCGCATCTTCGCCACGCGCGGATTGATCTTCTGGCCCAGCAGCATGCCACCGCCGCCAGGCTTGGCGCCCTGGCCCACCACCACCTCGATGGCGTCGGCCTTGCGCAGGTCGTCGGGATTGAAGCCGTAGCGCGAGGGCAGGCACTGGTAGACCAGCGTCTTCGAGGAGCGCCGCTCCTCCTGGGTCATGCCGCCGTCGCCGGTGGTGGTGGAAGTGCCCAGCTCGGACGCGGCGCGGCCCAGGGCCTCCTTCACGCGCGCCGACAGCGAGCCGAAGCTCATGCCCGCGAAGGTGATGGGGATGGCCAGCTCCACGGGCTTCTTCGCGAAGCGCGTGCCCAGAACGGTCTTCGTGTGGCACTTCTCGCGGTAACCCTCCAGCGGATAGCGCGTCACCGAGGCGCCCAGGAACACCAGGTCGTCGAAGTGCGGCACGCGCCGCTTCGCGCCCAGGCCGCGGATCTCGTAGAGCCCGTGGGCAGCGGCGTTCTGGATGTAGTCGATGACGCGGCGGTCGAAGCCCGCGGACTCCTCGCGGGAGATGCGCTTCGGGGCGTGGGCCGGCTGTTCCATGGGCTTGTTCATGTCAGTACTCCTGGTCCGCGTCGGCATTCCAGTGGTAGAGCTGGCGCGCGGAGGCCACGCGCTTGAACTCCGTGGGGTCGTAGGGGAAGCCCGCGCGCTTGAGCAGCTCGTCCACCTTGAGGTAGTCGGCTTCCGTCATGGGCTCCTCGCGCGCGTCGGCGCCCAGCGAGCGGATGCGTCCACGCACGTAGATCACGGCCTCGTAGAGCGAGTCGCCCAGGCCTTCGCCCGCGTCGCCGCAGATCACCAGGTGGCCGGCCTGGGCCATGAAGGCCGAGTAGTTGCCCACGCCGCCGCCCACCACGATGTCGATGCCCTTCATGGAGATGCCGCAGCGCAGGCTGGCATCGCCCTCCACCACCAGCGTGCCGCCGTGGCCGGAGGCACCGGCGGACTCGGAGGCGAAGCCCTTCACCCGCACCATGCCCGACATCATGTTCTCGGCCACGCCCCAGCCCACGTTGCCGTGGACGGTGACGGAGGCGTGCTTGTTCATCCCGCCCACGTAGTAGCCGCCGTGGCCGCGCACGTGGATGTCCACCGGATGGTCCACGCCCACGGCGATGCTGTGGGCGCCGTTGGGGTTCACCACCTCCACGCGCGACACGCCGCTGCCCGGCAGGCCGGTGTGCAGGAACTGGTTGAGCTCTCGCACCGAGCCGCCGGACAGGTCGAAGGTCTTCTCCATGGCGCGGCCCTCACACGGTCCAGACGTAGAGCTGCTCGGGCATGGGCTCGAACAGCTTCGCCTGGTTCACGCCCGGCAGGTGGGCGAGCCCGCGGAACTCCGAGGCGATGGCCACGTAGTCGTCGGTCTCCGCCACCACCGCGGGCTTGCAGGCGAAGGCGTCGCGCACCAGTGCCAGCTTGTCGCCGGTGCCGATGAGCAGCGTGTAGAAGCCGTCCAGGGTCTCGAACCCCTTCATGAGCGACTGCTCGAGGCTGTCGCCCTCGCGCATGCGGTACTCGAGGAAGCGGCAGGCGGCCTCGGTGTCGTTGTCGGTCTCGAAGCGGATGCCCTGGTGCTCGAGCTTGCGGCGCACCATGAAGGGATTGGAGATGGTGCCGTTGTGCACGAGGCAGAAGTCCTCGCCGGCGGTGAAGGGGTGCGCCCGGTCCGGCGTGACCGCCGACTCGGTGGCCATGCGGGTGTGGCCCACCACGTGGGTGCCGGCGAGCTTCGGGAAGCCGTAGCGCGACGCCACCTCGGACGGATGCCCCACGTCCTTGTAGATGTCGATCACGCGCCCTGCGGAGAGCACGTGCAGCTCGGGAAAACGTTCCACCACCCAGGCCTTCACCGGCTCGGGCGCCTCGTCGCACACCAGGATGGCGTGGTTGCCCTTCACGGCGAGCTGCGCCTCGGTGCCGAAGCGGCGGATGAACTCCGCCTCGAAGCCCGCCCAGGCGTAGTCCCAAGCCGGCGCGTGCAGGCTGTACTTGCGGTTGCCGGCCGCGAGCGGCTCGGTGAACACCGCGAGGCCCGCGGACTCGGGGCCGCGCGCCGCCATCTCACCCAGTATGGGGGTCATGAGCGCGCCCAGCTCCGGGCGCAGCGCGGGGTTCTTGATCAGAAGTCCGACGATTCCACACATGATGGCTTGCCTCCCGCCCGTGCCGGGCGATCAGAAGAATTCCAGGTAGCGGTCCACTTCCCAGGACGACACCTGGCGCGAGTACTCCACCCACTCCATGCGCTTCAAGCGGATGAACTCGGCGGCCAGGTCCTCGCCCAGGCCGGCGCGCACCACCTTGTCGGCCTCCAGGGCGTCGATGGCCTCGCTGAGGTTCTGGGGCAGCACGCCGATCTTCGCCTTGCGCAGCTGATCGGGCGTCCACTCGTAGAGATTGGTGTTGTTGGGCTCGCCCGGGTCCATCTGCTTCTCCACCCCGTCCATGCCCGCAGCGAGGATGGCCGCCGTGGCGAGGTAGGGATTGGTGGCACCGTCGGGCAGGCGCATCTCCAGCCGGCCGTAGGGGATGCGCTCCATGCAGGGCCGGTTGTTGTCGCCGTAGGCGATGTAGGCCGGCGCCCAGGTGGCACCCGAGAGCGCACGTCCCACCACCAGCCGCTTGTAGGAGTTCACGGTGGGTGCGCAGATGGCCGTGAGCGCGCGCGCGTGGTGCAGCAGCCCGCCGAGGAAGTGGTAGCCCATCTTCGACAGCCCCATGCCGCGCCTGTCCTTGTCGTCGTGGAACAGGTTCTTCGTCTTCGCGTCGCCCATGGACAGGTGGAAGTGGGCGCCGGTGCCGGTGCGGTTGGAGAAGGGCTTGGGCATGAAGGTGGCGATCAGGCCCATCTCGCGGGCGATCTCCGAGGCGGCCATCTTCAGGAAGATGTGCCGGTCAGCGTTCACCAGCGCCTCGCCGAAGGTGTAGTTGACCTCGAACTGGCCGTTGGCGTCCTCGTGGTCGATCTGGTAGACGTCGATGCCCACGGCGCGGCAGGAGTCGGTCATCTTCTCCAGGAAGGCGGCGCTGCGGGCCAGGCCCTTGTAGTCGTAGCAGGGCTTCTCCAGGGTGTCGGTGTCGTCGCAGGGCACCACGCTGCCGTCGGCGCCGCGCTTGAGCAGCATGAACTCCGGCTCGATGCCGGTGAACAGGGTCAGGCCCTTCTTCTTCAGGCCGTCGAGCGCGTTCTTCAGCGCGAGCCGCGAGTCGTAGGGATAGGGCTTGCCCTTCACGTGACCCCAGGTGGCCATGCGCGCGAAGCCCGGCATCCAGGGAATGGGCTGGAGGGTGTCCAGGTCGCCCACCGCCATGTAGTCCGGCCCCTGGGGGCCCATGCCGAAGCCCCACAGCGCGAAGCCGGCGAAGCCCGCCCCGTCGGTGAGCACCATGTCCAGGTGTTCCACCGGCACCGCCTTGGCCTTGGCGGCGCCGTGGATGTCCACGAACTGCGCCAGGATGTACTTGATGCCGTGGTCCTTGAACAGCTTCCTCGCTTGCGCCGGCGTCATGGTTGTCCCCTCTTGTCGGTCGTTCTCGAACGTATCAGGTGGATCGGCCAGGGAAGGCGCTGTCGAGCCCCACCGGCCCGCCGCCGAGTTCGCGCGCGATGCCGGACAGCGTCTCCCACAGGTACGGACCCATGGTGCCGTCGCACCACAGGCGGAAGGCTTCGCGGCCACCCGCCTGGTGGCGCAGCGCCGTGACGGACACGCCCACCATGGAGGTGAGCGTGACGATGCGCGCGGCCGGATCCTGGGCCGCGAAATCCACGTTGCAGGTCTGCACGAGCAGCTCCGCGACGGCCTCGCCGGTGAGCGCGAGGGCGCAGTCCTGGCGTGGCACCGGGTACACACCCGGGCCCACCTGCAGCTGCCGCGCGAGCTCCGTCACCGGGCCGCCCGCGAAGCCATCCTCCACGAGGAATTCGGTGCGCGCGAGCCGTGCCACGAGACCGCCCTGCGGCAAGGTCTCCCAGCGATTCGGTCCGGCGGGCACGGGCACGCCACGCTCCGCGAGCCAGGCGGCGGCCCCGGGCCCCTTCACCCCGAGGCGCGGCAGGAACGACAGGTCGCACACGCCCAGCGCTCCCACCCAGCCGGGCTGCTCGTCCTGCAGGCGCAGCGCCACGGGCACGCCATGCAGGTCGGCGTAGTGGGGATGCAGCTGCGCCAGGGCGTGTGAAAGAGGGCTCGCGCGCATGGGCCGTCAGTCCGCGATCTTCTGGCGGTCGCCCGCCGGGTCGTAGAAGGGCAGCGCCACGACGCGGGCCTGCACCATGGTGCCGCCGTCGGCGCGGATGAAGAACGGCGTTCCTTCGGTGGCCATGTCGGTCTCGAGATAGGCGAGCCCCACGTGGGCACCGACTGCCTCGCTGAAGGCGACGCTCGTCACCCGGCCCGCGATGCGTCCGTCGCGGATCACCAGGTGGCACTCCTTCGGCGCCACCGCCGCACCTGCGGCATCGAGGCGGAATCCGGCGAGCTTCTGGCGCAGGCCGCGACGGCGCACGATGTCCACCGAGCGCTGGCCCACGAAGAAGGGCTTGTCCATCTTCACCGCCCATTCCAGCCCGGCCTCGTCGGGCTGGGTCAGCCCGTCGGTGTCCTGGCCGATGATGATGTGGCCCTTCTCCAGGCGCAGCAGCCGCTGGGCCTCCACGCCGAAGGGCCGGATGCCGTGGGCGGCGCCGGTTTCCATGAGCGCGTCCCAGAGGTGTCCTGCGCGGTCCGCGGGCACGTGGATCTCGTAGCCGAGCTCGCCCACGAAGCCCACGCGCATGATGCGCGCCGGCACGCCGGCCACTTCGGCCTGGCGCACGGCGAGATAGGGGAAGGCCTCGTTCGAGAGATCGAGCGCCGTGAGCGACTTCAGCACCGTGCGCGACTTCGGGCCCGCCAGGTTCATGCCCGCGAACGCGCCCGTGGCGTTGACGATGCCGATGTCCAGGTTCCACTGCGCGTTCCAGCGCTGCAGCTCGCGATAGACCACCGCCGCTCCCGTGGTGGTGGTGGTGAAGTAGTAGTGATGCTCTGCCAGGCGCGCCACCACGCCGTCGTCGATGACCACGCCGGACTCGTCGAGCATCACGGCATAGCGAGTCATGCCCACCTTCAGGCCGGCGAACTTCCCGGTGTAGACCCGCTCCAGGAAGGCGCCCGCGTCCGGGCCGTAGAGCTCCATCTTGCCGAGCGTGCCCACGTCGATGAGTCCCACGCCGGTGCGGACGGCGCGCGCTTCCTCGCGCACGATCTCCGCCTTGCGCTTGCCCGGCACCGCATAGTGGTCGGGTCGCAGCCAGATCCCCGCCTGCATCCACACCGCACCGAGCCCCGCGTGGCGCGCGTGCAGCGGCGTCTCGCGATGCGGGCTGAAGCCGCGACCGGCCAGGTGCGACAGCGGCACGGGATGGAAGAAGGGCCGCGCGGTGGTGCTGCCCACCTCGCCCGGCGAGGCACCGCGGATGCGCGCCAGCAGGCGGATGGCGTTCATGTTCGAGTGCTTGCCCTGCGAAGGGCCCATGCCCACCGTCGAGAAGCGCTTGAGCAGTTCGATGTTGTCGAAGCCCTCGGCCGCGGCATTCGCGAAGTCCTTGACCTGCAGGTCTTCGTCGAAGTCCACGAAATCGCGACCCCCGGGATGTCCGACGATCGGCCAGGGATGGGACGGACACGCGGACTCACGGGCCACGGCGCGCGGTGCCGGCGCGCCGAAGCCCAGCAAGCGCGCCGCCTCGAGCCCGGCCCGCTCGCCGTCGGCGAGCTTCGCCTCGAGCGAGAAGACGCCGTTCACGCGGCCCGCGGCGAACACGCCCTCGGGCAGCGACGCCGGCACGAACTGCTGCACGGCCTCGTCGAAGCGCATCTTCGTGCCCGCCTGGTAGAGCAGCGCCGCGGCGGGCGCCCAGCCCGTGCTCATCACCAGTCCGTCGCAGGCCACCGTCTGCGGCGCCGAGGTGTTGGCGTTGCCCTTCCCGTCCCACGGGCAGATGGTGACTTCGGCGAGCCGGCCATCGCGGCCGCGGGCCTCGAACACGCAGTGGCCGCGCAGCACCTGGATGCCGAGTTGCTTGACGCGCTCCGCGAGACCGGAGACCTCGCCCTCGGCACGCAGGTCCACCACGGGACCGACCGCCACGCCCGCGGCGAGCAGGTCGAGCGCGGCGCGATAGCCGTCGGCGTTGGCCGTGAGCACCACCGCCTTGTCCATGGGCTTGACGGCATGGCGATGCATCAACCGTTGCGCCGCCGAGGCGAGCATGACACCGGGCAGGTCGTTGTTGCGGAACACCGCCGGCTGCTCGAAGGCCCCGCCGGCCACGATGGTGGCGCGGGCACGCAGCTTGGTCATGCGCACGGCATCCACCAGCGGGATCCAGTGGTCGGTGTACCAGCCCGCGGCCAGTGTGGCCGGGCGAACGGAGACGTTGGGCAGCGCCGCGAGCTCGGCCTCGAGGGCACGCAGCCGTTCGAGTGACTCGGCGCCACCCCCGCGCTGCCAGCCCAGCGTGCCGCCGATGCGCGCGTTCTCGTCCACCAGCACCACCCTCGACCCGGAACGGCCCGCGGCGATCGCGGCGGCGATGCCCGAGGGGCCGGCACCCACCACCAGCACGTCGGTGAAGTCGTAGCGCTTGGGCGTGCGCACGTGGTGCGCCTGGAAGTCGAGCCGCCCCAGCCCGGTGATGCGGCGGAAGAAACGCTCCCAGAAGGGGAACAGCGCGCGCGGCCGGTGGAACGCCTTGTAGTAGAAGCCCACCGGCAGGAAGGCGCCGAGCCGGTCGAGCAGCCGCGCGCGGTCGCCGTCCACGCCCCCGAAGGTGTTCACGGCCTCGAGAGCCATGCCCGGCTCCAGGGGCTCCACATCGGCGCGCAGGTTGAGGCGCGCCCCCGACTGCATCAGGGCGTTGACATCATGGTTCGCGAAGGACAGGAGGCCGCGGGGCCGGTGGTACTTGAAGCTGCGCCCGAGCACGCGCACGCCTGCCGCCCACAGGGCAGCCGAGGGCACGTCGCCGGCGAAGCCCTGGTAGGCGCGGCCCTCGAAGCGGAAATCGATGCTGCGCGAGCGGTCGATCCACTCGCCGGGCACCGGCGGCAGGCGGGAACTCACGATGGAGCCCTCCGCGCCGCGCGCGCCTTGGAGCAGGCCGGTTGGCTCATCGTGATTCCTCGCCCGGCAGCCAGGTGCGAAGCACGCGGTCGGCCACGGTGTCGCGCTCGGCCAGGAACCACGTGCCGCTGGCCAGGTGGTACCACCACTCCACCTTCACGCCGGGGATGCCCGAGCGGTTGAACACGTAGTCGGCCCACTCGTCGTCGCTGCATTTCGCGGCGTCCGGCATCGCACGCACCTCTCCGCCGTAGGCGAACTCGGAGACCGGCCGCGGCCCGTTCACAGGACAGGTGAGGATCTTCATCAGTGCCCCACCGAGGCGGCGCCCTTCTCGCCCGTGAGTTCATAGCGGGCGAAGCGCGACAGGTTGAAGCCCTTGATGAGGTCGTGGTCGCGGCCGTGGGCCACCGTCCACGACATGGTCTTGCCGCACACCGGCGTGGCCTTGAAGCCCCAGGTGCCCCAGCCCGAGTCGAGGAAGAATCCCTCCACCGGCGTTGTGCCCATGATGGGCGCGAAGTCCGGCGTCATGTCGGCCATGCCGGCCCACTGGCGGTTGACCTTCGCGTGCGAGAGGAAGGGGAACATGTCGAGCATGTGGGCGGCCAGCCCCTCGACGAAATCCAGCGTGGAGCGCGTGGAGTGCAGTTCGTAGGGGTCGAGCGATGCACCCATCACCAGCTCTCCGCGTGCCGACTGGCTCACGTACACGTGCAGGCTGCCGGAGACCAGGATCGGGTCGAGCCACGGTTTCTGCGGCTCGGTGACCATGGCCTGGAGCGGATGGATGTAGAGCGGGGTGCGCAGCCCCACCATGTGGCAGACCCGCGGCGTGAAACCCGCCACGGCACAGAGCACCCGCGGCGTCGCCACGTAGCCGCGGCTGGTCTGCACGCCGCGCACCTTGCCGCCCTGCACGTCGATGCCGGTGACCTCGGTCTGCTGGTGGATCTCCACCCCGCGCCGGTCGGCCCCGCGGCCGTAGCCCCAGGCCACGGCGTCGTGCCGGGCGATGGCGCCAGGCGCGTGGTACAGGGCTCCGAGGATGGGCGCATGCCCGCCGCAGGACAGGTCGATCTGCGGGGCCGCCGCCTTCACCGCCTCGGGACCCACCAGTTCGCTGTCCACGCCGAAGTGCTTGTTGACCTCGGCGCGCCATCGCATGGTGCGTACCGCCGAGTCGGTGTGGGCGAGCGTGAAGTGGCCGCGGGTGGAATAGAAGAGATTGAGGTCGAAGTCCTGGGCGAGGTCCTGCCACAGGCGCACCGACTCGTCGTAGAACGCCACGCCCTCGGGCGTGAGGTAGTTGGAACGGATGATGGTGGTGTTGCGGCCGGTGTTGCCGCCGCCGATGTAGCCGCGCTCGAGCACCGCCACGTTGGTCATGCCGTGGTCGCGGGCGAGGTAGTAGGCGCTGGCCAGTCCATGGCCGCCGGCGCCGATGATCACGGCGTCGTAGCTGTCGCGCAGCCGCTCGGGCGCGCGGAACATGCGGGGCTCGGGATGCTTCGCGGACAGCGCGAAGCGCAGCAGCTGGTACGGCATGGCGGCAGGAGGGTCGGCGGAACGGGGCCGGCGGGCTGATTCTTGTCAGGAAACTTCAGTTCGCATGATGAACGCGGCGCCGCCTTGCGTCAATGGCGACGCCCCGCCCTCAGGCCGCTTCCTGCCTCGCCCACGCATGCTTCGCCCAGGCGATCCTGGCATGCCGGTAGGCATCCAGCACCGACAGGGCATAGACGAAGAACCCGCCCGCATGGCGTCCCACGAAGGACTGCCCGCCGGTGGCCAGGTGCGCGCTCGCCCAGCCCAGCACCAGCATGAAGAAGACGAAGGTCATGGCGCGGCTGGACTGGCCGTTGAGCACCTGCCCCATGCCGGGCAGCACGGCCGCCACCGCCAGCACCCAGCCGGGCCGGGGCGGTGCGGAAGCATCAGGCATGGCGGGGCTCCGAGAGACGGCGGGCGAGCCGGACGGCGGCCTCGGCGAGACCCTGCACCACGCCGGCCTCCACGCGCCGCAGTTCGAAGCGCGCCTGGCGCAGCACCAGGTAATCGGGCCGTTGCGCCTCACCCACCCTCCTCACCAGCCGCACGCCCCGCGGCGAGATCACCAGTTCCTTGGACTCGTCGCTGGCGAAGAACGCCGCACCCGCCTCCACCACCGCATCGGGCAGTTCCACCTCCCGGTCGGCGCGCAGGCTCACGTGCGCAGGCCAGCTCGAGGGCAGCGCCATGCGCTCCGGGAGATCGGCCGCGGGCGAGAAGAACTCGGTGCCCTGCTCGCGGGCCAGCGCGTCGAAGCAGGCGCCCGTCTGCAGACTGGCTGCACAGGTCGCCGACAGCCAGAGCACCGGCAGCTTGCGATAGCCGGCGGCGTCCAGGATCAGTGCGATCTCCACCGGCAGGCCGTCGCACTGGCCGGAGAGGGTCGGCATGCCGGCACGGTCTGTCCCCGCACGCGGATCGCACAGGCCGGCCCCGGCGCCTTCCAGCAGCCCGGCGCGCCAGCGCAGGCCGGCCTGCTGGTCGCGTCGCCAGCGCCAGGCGAGGACGCCGCCGCAGGCAGCGGCGGCGAGCAGGGCCGCGGCGCGCATGGGACCCGCGCGGCGCTCAGCGCACGACGGTGACCGGGCAGTGGGCCTTCGCCACCACGTCCGCCGCCACGGAACCGAGCAGCACGCGGGCAAGCCCCGTGCGGCCGACCGAACCCGTCACGACGTGGTCGAAGCCGCCCTCGCGGGCGAAGGCGACGATGGCCTCGGCCACGTCCTTCCCCTGCGTGGTCACGCACTCGACCCGTGCCAGTCCCGCGCCCTTCGCGCGCGCCTCCGCCGCGGAGAGCTCGCGGTGGGTCTGCGCCGCTGCGGCGCCAAGGACCTGGGAATCCCAGAAAGGTGAATGCGACGCACCCTCCCGCGTGACGCGTTCCACGGTGAGGAAGGCGAGCGCCGCCCCGGTCTGGGACGCGAGCTCCACCGCGACATCCACCGCCTTGGCGGAGGAGTTCGAGCCGTCGGTGGCGCAGAGGATCTTGCGGATCATGGTGTGCCTCCGTGCCTGGACGCTAGTAGCCGCGCGGCCGCGGCCACGGCATGGTGAACTGGTCGCCGCGGCGCACGAACCTGTAGCGGTGGAACACGAACCACAGTGAGGCGATGACGTAGAAGGCGATCACCGCGAGCAGCGTGGCGCCGTAGCCCAGGAAGGTGGCGAAGTAGGTGGCGCCGCACAGCACCAGCAGCAGCAGCGCCGGCAGGGGGTGGAAGGGATGCACGTAGCCGCGCTTGATGCTGCCCAGCGGCCACTGGCGCCGGAACTTCACCATGTTGATGGACATGAACGTGTAGCCCAGCAGCCCGGACAGGATGGAGAAGGTGATGACCTGGTCGAGCGGCGCCTTGAAGGCGAACACCACCGCGATGGGGACCAGGAAGAGCACCGCCCGGTAGGGCGTCCGGTAGCGCGGATGGACCGCGCCGAACCAGGTGGGCAGGTAGCGGTCTCGGCCCATGGAGAACCAGGCCCGCGAGGCGTCGTTGATGCAGCCGTTGGCCGAGGCCACCGCGGAGAAGATGGTGCCCACGAACAGGATCACCTGCAGCGGCGTGCTGCCCGTGAGACGTGCCGCGTCATACATGGGGGTGATTGCCTGGCCGAGGTACTCCCAGGGCATGAGGCCTGCGGCCACGTACCAGGTGATGGAGGCGGCGATCAGCAAGGTGATCATGCCGCTCATGGTGCCCAGGGGAATCGAGCGTCCCGCAGAGCGCACCTCCTCCGCGGCCTGGCAGGTGCCCTCGATGCCGAGGTAGTACCACATGCCGAACTGCAGTGCCGCGATCACCCCGATCCAGCCGTAGGGCAGGTCCACCAGCAGCTCGCGGTGCAGCAGCACCTTGCCCTGCTCCCAGGGCGAGACGCCGAAGAACAGGATCACCAGCGCGGCGAATGCCGCCGCCGTGATGACGAAGTTCACGGTGAGCGTCATGTAGACGCCCCGGTAATTGAGGAAGGCGAGCACCGCGATGGTCAGCACCACGAAGGGCCGCGGGTCGAGGTCGGCATGCCCGAACTCGCCGGCCACCGCCTTCATGAGATCGCCCACCACCAGCGCGTCGCCCGCCTCGAGCATGGTGTAGGCCATCACGAGGTAGAGCCCGACGTTGAAGGCCATCAGCGGCCCGATCACGTGCTTGGCCTGGGTGTACTGCCCGCCCGCGGCCGCCACGGTGGAGGTGACCTCGGAATCGATCATGGCCACGCAGGTGTAGAGCAGGCCGATCACCCAGCAGGCGATCAGCGACCCGTAGGCGCCGCCCTTGCCCACGGAGAAGTTCCATCCCATGAACTCGCCCACGAGCACGATGCCCACCCCCAGCGCCCAGACGTGCACGGGTCCGAGCACCTTGAGCAGCGCGATGCGCTGCCCGGATGCCGCGTCCTGTGGTTCCGGCGCCTGTGCGGCTGACTGCTGCATCGATGGTCCCCTCGCGTAGTCTTGAGCCGGTCTGCGCCGGCGACGGGGCCCGCGCCGCGGGCCCGTGTCGGATGTGCTGCCGCCCTACTCCTCGCCCTCGCGCGAGGAAAGCAGGAAGTCCTCGTCGAAGTCCTGGGCCACCTTCCAGAAGTCGGCGAGCATCCATAGGAACAGCAGGATGGAAACACCCCAGGCGGCGTAGCTCAGCAGGTCCCAGAAATCCATCGCCTCACCCCTGCCCGCCGGAGTCGCCGAAGCGCTCGCGGATCACTTCCCGGTACTCGCGGTCTGACCAGCGCAGCATCAGCACGAAGTAGCCCACGATCACCAGCGCCGTGATTGCCAGCGACACGGGTTCCACGGTGTAGTCGAAGCGGTTCTCGACGATGGGCTTCGCGGTCTCGGGCGTGTATCCGAGCTTCTCCCACTGCTGCGCCTGGACCGGGGTCTGGCCAAGCGAGTCCCAGGTGACCGCGGGCGCCGCGGCGGCGTCCGCCGCCGGCGCTGCCGACTCCTCGGCCGGCGCGGCGGCCGAATGATCCCTGGCGAGGAACACCGGGGCGAGCAGGCAGATGAACACCAGCACCATCAGGAACAGGCTGTCCACGAGCTGCCCCACGCCGCCCTGGCGCGGCGGCTCGTAGCGCGCGCTCACCGGCGCCTCCGCTCGTCGAGGTGCCGGATGTCCAGCCCATAGATGTGCGCCTTGTCCTCGCGGTAGTGACGCACCATGGCGAGGATCGAGGCCGTGTTGAAGACCAGCAGAAGCAGCGCGCCGATGATGAGCGCGATGCGAATACCGCCGTCGCGTACGTGGGCGTCCACCGCGAAGTAGACGAACCCCACGCAGACCCACAGCACCGCCACCATGAACAGGGCGAATGCGCGGTCGCGCGCGAACATGCGGTCGATGCGGTCGGAAAGCTGCTCCGCCATCGACTCCTCCCGTGACTGTCTGTACGTCGTCGCCGGTCGCACGCCACGCGCCGGTGCGCTTTCGCTGCGTGCGCCGCCTTTTTGTGCCGCGGGTTTTATGCCCGCACCACATCGGTGTCAAGCCGCGTCCATGTTGCAGTTGCGATCCGGGGCCGGGTGTCCGGATGGGTGCGGGCTATAATCCGCCGCCTTCCAACGCGTCGGTCACGCGGCGCAGCACGAGAACCCCCTCCATGACCGTTCCGCACCTCACCACCGCGCTCACGGGGCCGCTGCGCGACCTCGAGCGGCAGATCCTCCAGGCCCAGCCGGCCATCGAGCACTGGCTGCGGTCTCAATGGCAGGAGCATTCCTCGCCGTTCTACGCATCCGTGGACCTGCGCAATGCCGGCTTCAAGCTCGCGCCGGTGGACACGAACCTGTTCCCCGGGGGCTTCAACAACCTGGCGCCCGAGTTCCTGCCGCTCGCGGTCCAGGCGGTGATGGTGGCGGTTGAGAAGATCTGTCCGGATGCGCGCGGCATCCTGCTGGTCCCGGAGAACCACACCCGCAACGCGTTCTACCTGCAGAACGTGGGCGCCATCCAGAACATCCTCCGCCAGGCGGGCATGAAGGTGCGCATAGGCACGCTGATCCCCGAGATCACGCAACCCACGCCCATCGAGCTTCCCGCTGGCGGCTCGCTGCTGCTCGAGCCCATCGTCCGCAAGGGCAACCGCATCGGTCTCGCCGACTTCGACCCCTGCACGATCCTGCTCAACAACGACCTCTCCGCCGGCCTGCCGGCGGTGCTGCGCAACGTGGAGCAGACCGTGATACCGCCGCTGCACGCGGGCTGGGCGGTGCGGCTGAAGTCCAATCACTTCTCGGCCTACGACACCGTGGCGACGGAGTTCGCGGACCTGCTCGGCATCGATCCCTGGCTGATCAATCCCTACTTCGGCGCCTGCGGCGAGATCGACTTCCAGGCGCGCTCCGGCGAGGACTGCCTGGCAGGCTGGGTCGACGACATCCTCGGCCGCACGGCGGCGAAGTACCGCGAGTACGGCATCGACCAGCAGCCCTTCGTGATCGTCAAGGCCGATGCCGGCACCTACGGCATGGGCATCATGTCGGTGAAGAGCGCCGAGGAGGTGCGCGGCCTGAACCGCAAGCAGCGCAACAAGATGGCGGTGGTGAAGGAGGGCCTCGAGGTGAGCCGCGTGCTGGTTCAGGAGGGCGTTCCCACGTACGAGAGCGTCAACGACGCCGTGGCCGAGCCCGTGGTCTACATGATCGACCACTTCGTCGTCGGCGGCTTCTACCGGGTGCACACCGGCCGCGGGCCCGAGGAGAACCTCAACGCCCCCGGCATGCACTTCGTGCCGCTGGCCTTCGACGACAACTGCCACCAGCCCGACCTGGACGGCAATCCGCACGCACCGCCCAACCGCTTCTACGCCTACGGCGTGGTGGCCCGCCTGGCCCTGCTGGCCGCCTCGCTCGAGCTCGAGCGCACCGAGGACGCGGCCGCCGAGGCCGCCTGAGCGCAGCGTGGACATCGCCTTCGTCGTCGACCCGCTGGAGTCGCTGCAGGCGTACAAGGATTCCACCGTCGTGATGATGCGGGAGGCCGCATCGCGCGGGCACCGCTGCCACGCCATCCTGCAGGAAGAACTCGAGTGGCGCGGCGGTGAGGGCGTGTGCGCGCGCTCGCGCGAACTTGAGGTGTTCCCCGACGATGGCACCTGGTACCGGGAGACCGGTGCGGCCGACGGACCCCTGGCGCGCTTCGACGCGGTGCTCATGCGCAAGGACCCGCCCTTCGACATGGAGTACGTCTACAGCACCTACCTGCTGGAGCTGGCCGAGGCCGCCGGCGTGCGGGTCGTGAACAGGCCGCGCAGCCTGCGCGACTTCAACGAGAAGCTCGCCATCGCGCGCTTCCCGCAGTACACGGCACCCACGCGGGTCACGCGCAGCGAGGCGGCGATCCGCGCCTTCCTCGCCGAGCACGGCGACATCGTGGTCAAGCCCCTCGACGGCATGGGCGGCGCCTCGGTGTTCCGGCTGCACGCCCGCGACCCCAACATCGGCGTGATCCTCGAGACGGTCACCCACTACGGCCGGCGCACGGTCATGGCACAGCGCTACCTGCCCGAGATCGCCCGGGGCGACAAGCGCATCCTGGTGATCGACGGCGTGCCGGCACCCCACGCCCTGGCGCGCATCCCGAAGGCCGGGGAGTCGCGCGGCAACCTCGCTGCCGGGGGTACCGGGGTGGCACGGCCCCTGACCGCGCGCGACCGCGAGATCGCCGAAGGCGTCGGCCCGGCGCTGCGCGAGGCGGGCCTGCTGATCGTGGGCCTGGACGTGATCGGCGACCATCTCACCGAGGTCAACGTCACCAGCCCCACGTGCATGCGCGAGATCCTCGACCAGACCGGCTTCAGCGTCGCCGCCATGGTCCTCGACGCCCTCGAGAAGGCCGCGGCGTAGAATCGCCGCTTCGCCCAGACGTCCCGGAACATGGTCGGAATCCTCATCGTCGCCCACGGCAGCCTCGGCGACAGCCTGATCCACTGCGCCACCCACGTGATGGGCGGCCGGCCCGAGCAGCTGCTCGAGCTGGGCGTCACGGTGCGCGACGACCCGCTCCAGGTGCTGCCGCGCGCGCTGCGCCTGGTGCGCCAGCTCGACTCGGGCGACGGCGTGCTGGTGCTGACCGACGTCTACGGCGCCACGCCCGCGAATGTCGCAGCCCGCGTGCTGGCGCCAGGGCACGTCGAGGGAGTGGCCGGCGTGAACCTGCCCATGCTGGTGCGCGCCCTCACCTATCGCAACGAGCCCCTCGCCACCGTGGTCGCCAAGGCCATGTCCGGCGGCGTGGAGGGCGTGTTCCGGATGCCGGCGACCGACCATGCAGCTACGGGAAGTTGAGATCGTCAACAAGCTGGGCCTGCATGCGCGGGCCTCGGCGAAGCTCACCCAGCTCGCGGCACAGCACCAGTGCGAGGTCTGGTTGTCGCGCAACGGGCGGCGCGTCAACGCCAAGAGCATCATGGGCGTCATGATGCTGGCCGCCTCGAAGGGCGCAAAGGTCCAGATCGAGACCGACGGCACGGACGAGACCCAGGCCATGGAGGCGCTGGTCGCGCTGATCGCCGACCGCTTCGGCGAGGGGGAGTAGGCGCGCCCGCCCGGCGCAGCCCGCACCGCCATGTCCTTCACCGTCCACGGCATCGGAGTCTCCAGCGGCATCGCCATCGGGCGCGCGCATGTCCTGCTGCGCGCCGAGCTCGAGGTTCCCTACCGCGAGATCGGCGAGGCCGAGATCCCCGCCGAGCAGGCGCGCTTCGACAACGCCATCGCGCGCGTGCGCCGCGAGCTCTCGGAGATCGCCAGCCACATTCCGGACAAGGCGCCGCCGGAGTTCGAGGCCTTCCTCAACGTCCACCTGATGATCCTCGGCGACGTCACCCTGGCCGAGGGCCCCAAGGTGCTGATCGCCGCGCAGCGCTGCAACGCGGAATGGGCGCTCAAGCAGCAGCTCGACGAGCTGCTGGCGCAGTTCGAGAGCATCGACGACCCCTATCTGCGGGAGCGCAAGACCGACGTTATGCAGGTGGCCGAGCGGGTTCTCGCGGCCCTGCTCCTGGAGGGGCCGGGGACCGCCCCCGCGGGCGCCCCCGCCGACGGATCGATCCTGGTGGCCCACGACCTCTCGCCCGCGGACGTGATCCTGTTCAAGCGGCACCGCTTCGCCAGCTTCGTCACCGACGTGGGCGGGGTGACCTCCCACACGGCCATCGTGGCGCGCAGCCTCGGCATCCCGTCCATCGTGGCGCTGCACCACGCCCGCGACCTGGTTGCAGAGGGCGAGACGGTGATCGTGGACGGCGACCGTGGCGTGGTCATCGTCGACCCGGACGACGGCGTGCTGGCGGAGTACCGCCTGCGCCAGGAGGAATGGGAGCTCGAGCGCCAGAAGCTCAAGCGCCTCAAGACCACCCGCGCGGCCGCCCTCGACGGCACGCGCATCGAGCTGCACGCCAACATCGAGCTGCCCGACGACGTGGGCGATGCGCGCGACAACGGCGCCGCCGGCGTCGGCCTGTTCCGCACCGAGTTCCTCTATCTCAACCGGCGCGACCTGCCGGGCGAGGACGAGCAGTACGAAGCCTACCGGCGGGTCGTCACCGCCATGGACGGCCTGCCCGTGACCATCCGCACCTTCGACCTGGGCGCGGACAAGGCGCTCGAGGGCGCCGCGAATTCCAGCACGAATCCGGCGCTGGGCCTGCGGGCCATCCGCCTGTGCCTGGCGGAGCCGCTCATGTTCCTGGGCCAGCTGCGGGCCATCCTGCGCGCCGCCGTGCACGGCAAGGTGCGCATCCTCGTGCCCATGCTCTCCTCGGTGCACGAGATCGACCAGACCCTGCACCTGGTCCAGGAGGCTCGCCGCAGCCTCGAGCAGGATGGCATCGCCCACGATCCGGCCGTGCCGGTGGGCGGGATGATCGAGGTGCCGGCCGCGGCGCTGTCGCTGGGCGCGTTCCTGAGGAAGCTCGACTTCGTCTCCATCGGCACCAACGACCTGATCCAGTACACGCTCGCCATCGACCGCACCGACGACGAGGTGGCACACCTCTACGACCCGCTGCACCCGGCGGTGCTGTCGCTGGTGGCCGGCGTGATCCAGGGCGCCAACCGGGCCGGCAAGCCGGTGGCCGTGTGTGGCGAGATGGCCGGCGACGCGGCGCTCACGCGCCTGCTGCTCGGTTTCGGGCTGCGGCAGTTCTCCATGCACCCGGCCAACCTGCTGTCCGTGAAGCAGGCCGTCCTCAAGACCGACCTCGAGCTCGCCGCCCACACCGCGAAGCGCATGCTGCGCACCGACGACCCCGAGCGGCTGCGCGGCCTGCTCGAGCGGCTCAACGCCCACTGAAGGCCCCGGGGCCGCGGCGGTGCAGATCGATTCCGAGCAGCTCGGCCGCCAGCTCCAGCGGGGACTCGCGCCGCTGTACGTGGTCCACGGCGAGGAGACCCTGCTCGCGCTCGAGGCGGCCGACCGCATCCGCGCGGAGGCGCGCCGCCAGGGCTACGGCGAGCGCGAGCTGATGATCGCCGAGCGCGGCTTCGAGTGGGGCCGGCTGCTCGCCAGCGGCGCGAGCCTGTCGCTGTTCGCCACGCGCCGCCTCATCGAGCTGCACGTCTCGGGCGCGGCGGCCGCCAACGACGGCGCGAAGGTGCTGGCCGAGTACGCCTCTGCGCTGCCACCCGACACGCTCACCCTGGTGATTCTGCCGGCGATCGAGGCACGCACCCGCAGCAAGGCGGAGTGGTTCACGGCGCTGGAGAAGGCCGGCGTGGCGGTGCACGCCCAGCCCGTCGCGCCGGCGGCGCTGCCGGCGTGGCTCGCCGGCCGGCTGGCCGCCCAGGGCCACACGGCCGACGAGGAGACCATCGCCCTGCTGGCCGCGCGCGTGGAGGGCAACCTGCTGGCTGCGCACCAGGAGGTGCAGAAGCTCGCGCTGCTGCACCCTCCGGGACCGCTGACCCGGGAGCAGGTGAGCGGCGCGGTGCTGGACGTGGCCCGCTACGACGTGTCGGGTCTGCGCGAAGCGCTGCTCGCCGGCGACGTGGCCCACGCCACCCGGGTGCTCGACGGCCTGCAGGCGGAGGGCGAGGGGCTGCCGCTGGTGGTGTGGGCGGTGGCCGAGGAGGCACGCGGGATGCTGGCGGTGGACGAGCTTTGCGCCCGCGGCCTGCCGATGGCGAAGGCCTTCGAGCAGGCCCGCGTGTGGCGAGACCGCCAGGCGAAGGTGCAGCGCGCCCTGCGACGGATGGACCGTGGTGCCCTGCGCGCCGCGCTCGGCGCCTGCGCCCGCATCGACCGCATCGCCAAGGGCGTGGCCCAGGGCGATGCCTGGGACGAGCTGCGCGCCGTGGCGGTGCTGTTCGGCGGCGCCGCCAGAGGGCGGCCAGGCACGGAAGCGCGCTAGAATCTCGCTCCGGGACGCCACGGCGTTCCGCTCCGCACCCATCATGGACGTCCAGACCTACATCCACGGCGTGGGCCGCGCGGCCCGTTCGGCCTCGCGGCTGCTGGCGCGCGCCGACACCGCCGCGAAGGACCTGGCGCTGGTGCGCATCGCCGAAGCGATCGAGGCGAACCGCGAACAGCTGCTCGCCGCAAACGCCGGGGACGTGGAACAGGCCCGCGCCCGCGGCCTGGAGCCGGCGCTGCTCGACCGCCTCGCCCTCACCGACAAGGGCATCTCCGCCATGGCCCAGGGCCTGCGCGAGATCGCCGCCCTGCCCGACCCCATCGGCGAGATCACCGACCTGCGCTTCCGCCCCAGCGGCATCCAGGTGGGCCGCATGCGCGTGCCCCTGGGCGTGGTGGGCATCATCTACGAGGCCCGTCCCAACGTCACCGCCGACGCCGCGGGGCTGTGCCTGAAGTCGGGCAATGCCGCGATCCTGCGCGGCGGCTCGGAGGCGATCCGCTGCAACCAGGCGGTGGCAGCCTGCGTCCACGCGGGCCTGCGCGCCGCCGGGCTGCCCGAGACGGCCGTGCAGGTGATCGAGACCACCGACCGTGCCGCCGTGGGAGAGCTGCTCGCCATGAAGGAGCACGTGGACGTGATCGTGCCGCGCGGCGGCAAGGGCCTGATCGAGCGCGTCAGCCGCGAATCGCGCATCCCGGTGATCAAGCACCTGGACGGCATCTGCCACGTCTACGTCGACGACCGCGCCGACCTCGACGAGGCGGTGCGCATCGCCGACAACGCCAAGACCCAGCGCTACGGCACCTGCAACACCATGGAGACGC